>MIDV01000045.1:0-317 GCA_001830245.1 Lysobacterales bacterium RIFOXYA1_FULL_69_10
AGGGCGGTGGTCAGGCGCAGCAGCATGGGCGGACTCCGTCGGTTCATCGGCGGAGGAGGTGCAAGCGGTGTGCCAGAACATGGGGGCTGCGCGGGGGCCTGCGGCGATGTGCCTTCTGGCACGGACGCTTGGTGCCGCTGGCCGCGGAGGCCTTCTTGACCAGCCGTTCGGCTGTTAAAGAGCGCTTCTTTGCTTGTGCAAAGAAAAGTAAGCAAAAGAAACACCCCCCGGCGGTCCGCCCGCCGCACGCGGCGGGTGCGCAGTCCCGGCGGGAATTTTCGGACGGGGCCTCCTGCCCCGGCCGAAAACGGCGCACA
>MIDV01000045.1:357-1948 GCA_001830245.1 Lysobacterales bacterium RIFOXYA1_FULL_69_10
TGCCGGACCTAAGGGGCCCCGGGAGCGCCCGCGATCTGCATCGCTGGTGCTCCTGCACTGGGGCCCCATCTAGGCACGGCGAGCGGGCCGGGTAAAACCCGCAGGGCGCCGTCATGGATGACGGCGTTTCCGTATGGCACAGGGATGTGCCTTACGGAAATTCCCGGCCCGCTCGCGGACCCGGAGCGAAGCGCAGGGCGTGCCGCCTGGGGCGTGTTTCTTTGGGTCCTTTCTTTGCACGAGCAAAGAAAGGAACGCCCCCGCGGCGAGCGGCACCATGCCAGGCCGCACGAATGGCACCTGCGCTCAAGACCCCCACCCCCCGGCCGATATGCTGGACATGACCCAGGACCTGCTCAACCGCATCGACCAGCGCACCCGCCTGGCCGGCCACAACCGCCTCGCCCTGCTGCTGTTCCGCCTGGGCGGCCGTCAGCTTTTTGGCGTCAACGTCTTCAAGGTACAGGAAGTCCTCCGCCGGCCCGGCCTGTTCCAGCTGCCGGGGCTGCCCAGCGAATTCGTCGGCGTGGCCGATGTGCGCGGGCGCTCGGTGCCGGTGCTGGACCTGGGCCTGAGCATCCGCCACCCCGAGCGCGACCCCAACCCCGAGAACGCCCCCAACTACCTGGTGGTCACCGAGTTCAACCGCTCCGTGCAGGGCTTCCTGGTCAGCGGCGTGGAGCGCATCGTCAACATCGCGGTGGAAGACATCCATCCCCCGCCGGAACTGGGCGCGGAGAACAGCTACCTCACCGCCGTGACGCGCTTCCAGGGCGAGCTGATCCAGGTGATCGACGTGGAAAGCGTGCTGGCCGACATCTGCCAGTCGCGCATGGACGCCACGCTGGCGCCGGAGATGGCCCTGCCGGCCGACGCCCCGCCGATGCAGGTGCTGGTGGTGGACGACTCCCGCGTGGCGCGCTCGCAGATCCGCAGCGTGCTGGAGCAGTTGGGCGTCACCGCCACCCTGCTTTCCGACGGACGGCAGGCGCTGGACCACCTCTTGCAGGTGCATGCGGCCGGCGAGAATCCCGCCGAGCGCTACGCCATGGTCATCTCCGACATCGAAATGCCCGCCATGGACGGCTACACCCTGACGACGGAAATCCGGCGCCACCCGGGTCTGGCCGGCCTGTACGTGCTGCTGCACACCTCGCTGTCGGGCGTGTTCAACAACGCCATGGTCGAACGCGTGGGCGCCAACGCCTTCGTGGCCAAGTACAGCCCGCACGAGCTGGCCGAGCACGTGCTGTTCCGGCTGAACCAGGTGGCGGCGGCGCAGATGGCAGCCTGATCGTCGTCCCAGCGAACGCTGGGACCCATGTGCTCTTCCCCGGAAGAAACAACAAGCCGAGGGCAGGATCAAGATGGATCCCAGCCTCCGCTGGGATGACGGCTCGGGGATCCCTATCCCTGCCTGGACGGATGCTCGCACGCGTTCTGGCACACGCCTTGCACCACCCCCGGCAACGGTCTGCCGGAGCGGTGCCATGCCCAACCCCATCTCCAACTATCTGGGCGTCCACGCCGCGGCGCTGCCGCTGCGTGAGCAGCGCATGCAGCTGATCGCCAGCAACCTGTCGAACGCGGA
>MIDV01000045.1:2073-2173 GCA_001830245.1 Lysobacterales bacterium RIFOXYA1_FULL_69_10
TGTTCGAGCGCGCCGGCGTGCAGCCCAGCCTGGACGGCAACACCGTCGATGCCGACACCGAGCGCGCCGCCTATGGCCGGGCCGCCCTGGAATACCGCGC
>MIDV01000046.1:0-26594 GCA_001830245.1 Lysobacterales bacterium RIFOXYA1_FULL_69_10
GCCGGCTCGGTACATACCAGCCGGTGGGCTTCCTCGATGATGCCGGTCGCCTGCGTGGAACCAAGGTCCAAGGCGTTCCGGTACTGGGCCGCGTTTCGGACGTTACCGAGGTGGCGCGCGAATCCGCCGCAGGCCTTCTCGTCATTGCAATGCCGTCGGCCAATGCCACCGCGTTGCAGCGTGTGGTGGTGGCCTGTGAGCGCACCGGGCTGCCGTTCCGCATGGTGCCGAGACTGGCGGACGTGCTGGAGGGCCGCTCTCTCCCGGGCGAGCTGAAGGAAGTCGCGATCGAGGACCTCCTGGGCCGCAAGCCCGTCCTACCGGACTGGAAGTCGATTCGCGATTGGTTGGGTGCGCGTTCGGTGCTGGTCACGGGCGCTGGCGGTTCCATTGGTTCCGAGCTCTGCCGCCAGTGCGCGCGGCATGGTGCTCGGCGCATTGCGCTGGTCGAAATCGACGAGCTGGCATTAACGACCACCGAGTCGCTGTTGCGACGCGACTTTCCCGATGTGGAGTTCATCCAGGTCTTGGGCGACTGCGGCGATCCTGCGGTCATCGGGCATGCGCTTTCGGAGTCGCAACCCGAGGCGGTGTTCCATGCCGCCGCCTATAAGCAGGTGCCGCTCCTGGAAGCGCAGTTGCGTGAGGCGGTGCGTAACAACGTGCTTTCGACCGAGACCGTCGCCCGTGCCTGCCTCGAGGCGGACGTCGGTACCTTCGTGCTGATCTCCACCGACAAGGCGGTCGATCCGGTCAACGTGCTGGGCGCGACCAAGCGGCTCGCCGAGATGGCGTGCCAGTCACTTGCCGAGCACAGTTCGACCCGGTTCGTGACCGTGCGCTTCGGCAATGTGCTCGACTCGGCCGGCAGTGTCGTACCGCTGTTCCGCGAACAGATCCGGAATGGTGGCCCGGTCACGGTGACCGACCCGGACGTCACCCGTTACTTCATGACGATTCCAGAGGCGTGCCAGCTGATCCTGCAGGCGTCGGCGATCGGCACCCACGAGGCGATCTACACCCTCGACATGGGCGAGGCCGTGCCGATCCGCATCCTGGCCGAACAGATGATCCGACTGGCCGGCAAGCAGCCGGGCCGCGACATTGCGGTTGTGTACACCGGCCTGCGCCCTGGGGAAAAGCTGCACGAAACGTTGTTCCATGCCGACGAGCGCTACCGCGCGACCGGACATCCCAAGATCCTCCAGGCCGAGCCGCGCCAGATCGCGGCCTCGGAGATCGAATCGGCGCTCGCGTTGATGCGAGACGCCTCTGCACGCTACGACCGCGCTACCCTTGCTAGCCTGTTGCGCTCGACGGTGCCGGATTTCAATCCGATGACCGAGCAGGTTGCCGTGGCACAGGATTCGACCACCGTCGTTGCATTCCCCGCCCGCAACGCCAGGAAGGTTTGATGTCATCGAGTTCAACGCAGTCGCACGCCCACCCCCGTATCCGCAAGGCAGTCTTTCCCGTCGCCGGCCTGGGTACGAGGTTCCTCCCCGCCACGAAGACTGTCCCGAAGGAAATGCTGCCGATCATCGACCGGCCGCTGATCCAGTATGCGGTCGACGAGGCTATCGAGGCGGGTTGCGACACGCTGATCTTCATCACCAACCGCTACAAGCACGCGGTGGCAGATTACTTCGACAAGGCCTACGAGCTCGAACAGAAGCTCGAGCGGGCGGGCAAGACCGAGCAACTGGAACTCGTCCGTAACGTGCTACCCGAAGGCGTGCGCGCCATCTTCGTTACGCAGGCCGAGGCTTTGGGACTTGGGCATGCGGTTCTGTGCGCCAAATCGGTGGTCGGCAACGAGCCGTTCGCGGTGATCCTGCCCGACGACGTGATCTGGAATCGCGGCGACGGGGCGCTGAAGCAGATGGCAGACGCGGCCGAGGCCAGCGGTTCCAGCGTGATCGCCGTGCAGGACGTTCCGCGTGAGAAGACAGGCAGCTACGGCATCGTAGCCACGGACGACTTCGCCAATCGCCGGGGCCGCATCACCGCTATGGTGGAGAAGCCGAAGCCCGAAGTGGCCCCCAGTACCCTGGCGGTCGTCGGCCGGTACGTTCTGAACCCACGCATCTTCGACTTCCTCGAGTCGACCCGGCCCGGCGCTGGTGGAGAAATCCAGCTTACCGATGCAATTTCCGCCCTGCTGAAGGAAGAGGCGGTCGATGCGTACCGGTTCCGGGGCACCCGGTTCGACTGCGGTACCCATATCGGGCTGATCGAGGCGACCATCCGGTATGCGCTGGACCACGAGAAGCTGAGTGACGCCGCCCAGCAGCTGATGCAGGACGCCCTGAAGGAACTGGGCGTCACCGAGCTGGAATAATCAGGCGCCGCGGCTTGCCGCGTCGAAAGGGGCGGGCCACCATGCGGGATCCCGTTTTGGTGGCGCCATGCGTTCCTACTATCTTGAAACCGCGTCCGACCATGCCGCCCAAGCGGCGCTGAGCGGTCCTGTCGATGCCCGCGTGTGTGTGATCGGCGGCGGGCTGGCTGGACTCAACACCGCGCTGGGCCTGCTCGAACGGGGCATGCGGGACATCGTCGTACTGGAAGCGGGCCGCGTCGGGCACGGTGCGTCGGGCCGCAACGGCGGCTTCGTCTTCGGCGGTTTTTCGCGCGGGGAAGATGCGCTGCTGCGTGAGCTCGGGCCCGACCGCGCGCGTGACTTGTACGGCGGCACGCTGCAGGCCGTCGAGCTGATTCGACGCCGCATCCATACCCATCGCATCGACTGCCAACCGGTGGAAGCCGGGGTGATCTGGGCGAACTGGTTTCAAGACGAGCGCGTCTTGCGCGAGCGGCAGCAACTGCTCGCAGACTCCTTCGGCGTCCAGTGGGACTGGATCGCGCGCGATGAACTGCGCGAGCAGTTGCGCACCGACCGCTACCACGGTGGCCTGATGGAGGGACGCGGATTCCATTTCCACCCGCTCCGTTACGTCCAAGGGTTGGCGGACCAGATAGCCGGGCAGGGCGGGCACGTGCACGAGTACTGCCCGGCGCTGTCGCTGAAGCGCGTGGGCTCCCGCTGGCAGGTGGATACGCCGGATGGATGCGTCGTGGCCGACGAGGTCGTGCTCGCCTGTGGCGGATACCTCGCGGGTTTGCGTCGGGTCGTGGACGCCGCGGTGATGCCGATTGCGACCTACGTGATGGTGACCGACCCCTTGGGCGCGCGCCTGGGGTCGGTGATGAACACGCGCGCGGCGGTCTACGACACCCGCTTCGCGTTCGACTACTACCGGCCGCTGCCCGACACCCGGTTGCTGTGGGGCGGGCGCATCTCGGTCTTGGACCGATCACCCGCGGACGTCGAGCGTCTGCTACGACGCGACCTGCTCAAGGTCTACCAGCAGCTGCACGACGTCGGCATCGAGTACGCGTGGTCAGGCCTGATGAGCTATGCCCGCCACCAGATGCCACAGATCGGCCGTATCGAAGACGGGTTGTGGCTGGCACAGGCCTTTGGCGGCCATGGCGTAGCGCCGACCACGTTCGCGGGTGAGCTGGTGGCCGCCGCGATCGCGGAGAACGACACGCGGTGGCGGGAATTTTCCGACTACGGCCTGGTGTCGGCTCTCAAGCCAGCCGGCTTCATCGGCGCGCAGTTGACGTACTGGTGGCACCAAGCGCGTGATGCTTGGAAAGCCGGACGGGAGCGCTCGGGTTAACGAGCGCCCGTATTTCGGCGGGCTTGCCAGTTGACAGCCCGGCGGCGCGAGTCCCTGTCTAGAGCGACTCGAAAATGCCCGCTGCGCCCATGCCGGTGCCTATGCACATGGTCACCATGCCGTACTTCTGCTGGCGGCGACGCAGGCCGTGGACGATCGTTGCCGTACGCACCGCGCCCGTGGCACCGAGCGGGTGGCCCAGCGCGATGGCGCCGCCCAGCGGATTCACCTTGGCCGGGTCGAGGTCCGAATCACGGATCACCGCCAGCGCCTGCGCGGCGAACGCCTCGTTGAGTTCGATCCAGTCCATCTGGTCCTTGGTCAGTCCGGCTTGCTTGAGCGCCTTCGGGATCGCGGCGATCGGGCCGATGCCCATGACTTCGGGCCGTACACCCGCCACCGAGAAGCTGACAAAGCGCGCCAGCGGCGTCAGCCCGTAGTCCTTGATGGCCTGTTCGGACGCCAGCAGCACCGCACCCGCACCGTCGCTCATCTGTGAGCTGTTGCCGGCGGTGACCGTGCCACCGAACTGGCCGTTGCGGAACACGGGACGGAGCTTGGCCAGCCCCTCAATCGAACTGTCCGGGCGCGGCCCCTCATCGGTGTCCACGATGCGCTGCCTGATCCGAACGGTGTTAGCGCCCAGGTCCGGCACGCCCGAAACGACCTCGTAGGGACTGATCTCGTCCTTGAAGTCGCCCGCCTCGATGGCGGCGATGGCCTTCTGGTGGGAGGCGAGGGCGAACGCATCCTGGTCTTCGCGCGAGACCTTCCACTCCTCGGCCACCTTCTCGGCGGTGATGCCCATGCCGTAGGCGATCGCGACGTGGTCGTCCTTGAACACGGACGGGGAGAGCGCGACCTTGTTGCCCATCATCGGCACCATCGACATCGACTCGGTGCCACCGGCCAGCATCAGGTCCGCATTTCCAAGGCGGATCTGGTCGGCCGCCAGCGCGACGGCCTGAAGGCCCGACGAGCAGAACCGGTTGATGGTCTGCGCGGCGACGGTGTCGGGCAGGCCTGCCAGCAGCACGCCGATGCGCGCAACGTTCATGCCTTGCTCGCCCTCGGGCATCGCGCAGCCGATGATCGCGTCGTCGATGCGGTTGACGTCGATGCCCGGCGCCTGGGCGACCACGGCCTTGAGCACGTGCGCCAGCATGTCGTCGGGACGGGTGTTGCGGAACAAGCCGCGAGGCGCCTTGCCTACCGGGGTGCGGGTGGCGGCGACGATGTAGGCGTCCTGGATCTGCTTCATGGTGTCTCTCCGGAGGCGGGGCCTGACAGTTGGGGGGCGGCCGATGGACCTTGGCTGGCCCGGTTCACTGTGACCCTGCGAAATTGGGGAAGTCTCGCTGCTGGGCGCCGTCGCTCAATTCCTGAGCGGCTTGCCCGTCTTGAGCATGTGGGCGATGCGCTCCTGCGTCTTCGGCATCTGCGCCAGCGCGACGAAGTGTTCGCGCTCCAGCCTCAGCAGCCACTCTTCGTCCACGAGCGCACCTCGATCGACTTCGCCGCCGCACATGACGGCGGCGATCCGGCTTGCGATCTCGTAGTCGTGCGGCGAAATGAAGCGGCCCTCGAGCATGTTGACCAGCAGCATCTTGAAGGTCGCAATACCCACGTCGCCGGCCACCTGGATGCGGCGCGCGGGCATGGGCGGGCGGTAGCCGCCTTCGGCGAGTGCGCGGGCCTCGGCCTTGGCGACATGCAGAAGCTCATGGGCATTGAACACGATGCGATCCGTGTCGCGCGCCAGCTTGAGGTTGCGGGCCTCCATCGCGGAGGTGGACACCTTGCCCATCGCGACGCTCTCGAACGCGACCTTCAGCTCCGCGAACACGTCCCCGTTCGGCCCCGCCTTTTCGGAGGCGCGGACGGCAAACTCCTTGAGGCCACCGCCGGCCGGCAGCAGGCCGACACCGGCTTCGACAAGCCCGACGTAGCTCTCCAGCCCGAACACGCTGCGCGCGGCATGCATCTGGAACTCGCAGCCACCGCCCAGGGCGAGGCCGCGGACCGCGGCGACCACCGGCACCAGCGCGTACTTGATGCGCTGGCTGGTCGCCTGGAAGTTGGCGACCATCGCCTCGAATCCGGCAACGTCGCCGGCCTGCAACAGGCCAAGGGCACCCGCCAGGTCCGCGCCCGCGGAGAACGGCTCCTTCTGCTGCCAGATCACCAGGCCGGCGAAATCACGCTCGGCAACGCCAATGGCCTCCTGCAGCCCGTCCAGAACATGGTTGTTGACCGTGTGCATCTTGGTCTTGAAGCCGACCACGGCGATGTCGTCGCCCTCGTCGGCCCACATCCGCACGCCGTCGTTCTCGAATACGGTGCGGCCTTCCGGGAACCGCTCGCCGAGCAGCGGGTCCGGGAACCGCTGGCGGCCGTACACGGGGTTTGCCGAGCGCGGCACCTTGGCCTCACGCGACGGGCTGTAGCTGCCCTCGGTCACGTGCACGCCCTCGCGCCCGTCGAACACCCAGTCGGGGAGGGCGGCGCTGCTCATGGCGTCACCCGACACGATGTCCTCGGCAATCCATTCGGCAACCTGCTTCCAGCCTGCGGCCTGCCAGGTCTCGAACGGACCCATCGACCAGCCATAGCCCCAGCGGATCGCCAGGTCCACGTCACGCGCGGTGTCGGCGATGCTTTCGAGGTGGTAGGCCGTGTAATGGAAGGTGTCGCGGAAGCAGGCCCAAAGGAACTTGGCCTGCGGGTGGTCACTGGCGCGAAGTGCCGCGAACTTCTTCGAAGGATCGCGCTCCTTCAACAGGGCGGCGACCTCGGGATCAAGATCCGATGCCACGGGCCGGTAGTCCTGGGCCTTCAGGTCCAGCACCAGGATGTCCTTGCCCTTCTTGGTGTAGAAGCCGGCGCCGGTCTTCTGCCCCAGCGCGCCTTTCTCGACCAGGGCAGCCAGCCACTTGGGCGCCTTGAAGTACTTGTGCCACGGGTCGTCGGGCAGCGTATCGGCCATGGTCTTGATGACGTGGGCCATCGTGTCCAGGCCCACGACGTCGGCCGTGCGGTAGGTGGCGGACTTGGGCCGACCGATGGCCGGGCCGGTGAGCGCGTCCACGGTATCGAAGCCAAGGCCCAGCTGCTCGGTGTGGTGCATCGCCGCCAGCATCGAGAAAACGCCAATGCGGTTGCCGATGAAGTTCGGTGTGTCCTTGGCGATCACCACGCCCTTGCCGAGCGTGGTGGTGAGGAACGCTTCGAGCTTCGCCAGCACGTCCGGATCGGTCGACTTCGCCGGAATCAGCTCAGCCAGGTGCATGTAGCGGGGCGGGTTGAAGAAGTGCACGCCCAGGAACCGGGCGCGCATGGTTTCGGGCAGCACGTCGGCCAGCGCGTTGATGCCCAGGCCCGACGTGTTGCTGGCAAGGACGGCGTGGTCGGCGACATGCGGCGCGATCTTGCGGTAAAGGTCCTGTTTCCAATCCATCCGCTCGGCGATGGCCTCGATCACCAGGTCGCAGCCCTCAAGCAACTCCAGCCCGGTCTCGTAGTTGGCCGGCACGATCCGCTCGGCGAGCACCTTGTCGGCCAGCGGGGCGGGGCTGAGCTTGGCCAGGTTGGCGATGGCCTTGTTGACGATGCCGTTGGGGTCGCCGTCCTTCGCGGGCAGGTCGAACAGCACCGTGTCCACGCCGGCATTGGTCAGGTGCGCTGCGATCTGCGCGCCCATGACGCCGGCGCCAAGCACCGCTGCACGCCGTACAAGCAATTTGTCAGCCATTTTATGCAACTCCTTGAAAACAAATAATATTGATCGCGGTTCTTTTGCGAATCAGCCCTGCTGATTCCGCGCCTACGCGCCTCCGCAGTGGCAAAGATCAGCTCTTGAAACCTGCCGCCGCGAAGCGGATCAGTTCACGTGCGGCCCGCTCACGGTGCGCCTTCTCGCTGACGCCCGTCGGTCGCTTGATCAAGCCGAAGTCCGCCATGGCGTAGGTAAGTGCACCGGCGAGGAAGTCCAGGCGCCAGTAGAGCTCCTCTTTGCTCAGCGACGGCACGCAGGTGGCGATCGCCTTGGCGAACTCGCGCAGCACGTGGCCGTAGTGGTCGGACAGGAACTTGCGCAGGCTGTCGTTCTTTTCGGCATAGGCCCGCGCCACGACGCGCACGAAGGCGCCACCACCGTGGCGGTCCTGCGCCAGCGCCAGGGCAGGCTCCACGAACGCGGCAAGGATCGGCTCCAGCTCGCCCGGAGACTGCTCGACGGCGGCCTTCAGCGCAGTCAGCCGGTCGGCGCTCATGCCGTCCATGCGCCGCCGGAACACCTCGTTGACGAGGTTCTCCTTGCTGCCGAAGTGGTAGTTGACGGCCGCGATGTTCACATCCGCGCGGCTGGTCACCTGACGCAGCGACGTGCCGGAAAAGCCGAACTGGGCGAACAGTTCCTCGGCGGCGCCAAGGATGCGGTCCTTTGTGGAGAAATGGGCAGAGGTGGCCATGGACGATCAGCGAGGGCGGGAAAGGGTGAATCAAACGCTTGTTTGATGCTACGGGGCGCGACTGCCAGCGTCAACGTTGAACCCCAACGTACGGGTCGCCATGTTTTCGCGGGCAACCGGTCGTCGGGCCTGCAAAAGCGCGTCGCAATCCGATAGCATTACCGTAGCCATATCGGCTAAACCCGCGTCCCGGCGCGGGTTTTTCTGTTATCCTCGGGCGCGAGACTCCTTTCAAGCAGGGTCCGCGGCCCGCCTACCTGGAGACATCCCATGGCGCTGGAGCGCACCCTTTCGATCATCAAGCCCGATGCCGTTGCCAAGAACGTGATCGGCGAGATCTACACCCGTTTCGAGAAGGCCGGCCTCAAGGTCGCGGCCTCGAAGATGAAGCACCTGTCCCGCAGCGAGGCGGAGGGCTTCTACGCCGTCCACCGCGAGCGTCCGTTCTTCGGCGCGCTGGTGGAGTTCATGATTTCCGGCCCGGTGATGATCCAGGTCCTGGAAGGCGAGGGCGCGGTGCTGAAGAACCGTGACCTGATGGGCGCGACCAATCCGAAGGATGCCGCCGCCGGCACCATCCGCGCGGATTTCGCCGACAGCATCGACGCCAATGCCGTGCACGGCTCGGACAGCCTGGAAAACGCGGCGATCGAGATCGCGTACTTCTTCCCGGCGACCGACGTCTACGCACGCTGATCGATTTCAAACACAAGCACTACAGGTTTCCATGAGCCCCTCAGACGCACGCATCGATATCACGCTCGCTCCGGACTCCGGCGCAAGCTCGGTGCCTGCGGGGCGCGCGGACACCAGCGGGTCGGGGTCGAAGCGCAACATCTTCGACCTCGACCGCGTTTCGCTCGAGAATTTCTTCGAGCAGACGCTGGGCGAGAAGCGCTACCGCGCCCACCAGGTCATGAAGTGGATCCACCACCGGCATGTCACCGACTTCGACGGCATGACCGATCTGGGCAAGGCCTTGCGCGCCAAGCTGTATGAGCACGCCGAAGTGCGTGCGCCGATGGTGCTGCATGACCAGCCCTCGTCCGACGGCACGCACAAGTGGCTGCTCGGCATGGACCCGAAGAACGCCATCGAGACCGTCTACATCCCAGACAAGGGCCGCGGCACGCTGTGCGTGTCCAGCCAGGTGGGCTGTGCGCTGAACTGCCAGTTCTGCTCGACGGCAACCCAGGGGTTCAACCGGAACCTTTCGACGGCCGAGATCATCGGGCAGGTCTGGGTGGCTGCTCGCCACCTGGGCAACGTGCCGCACCAGCAGCGCAAGCTGACCAACGTCGTGATGATGGGCATGGGCGAGCCGCTGGCCAATTTCGACAATGTCGTGCGCGCGATGAGCATCATGCGCGACGATCTCGGCTACGGCCTGGCCAACAAGCGGGTGACGTTGTCCACGGCGGGCATGGTGCCGATGATCGACAAGCTCGGCGAGGTCAGTGATGTCTCGCTGGCTGTTTCGCTGCATGCGCCCAACGATGAGCTGCGCACCGAGCTGGTGCCGCTCAACAAGAAGTATCCGATCGTCGAGTTGATGGCCGCGTGCCAGCGCTACGTGCGCCGCAAGCCGCGCTCGTCGATCACGTTCGAATACACCCTGATGAAGGGCGTCAACGACCAGCCGCAGCACGCGCGCGAACTGGCCCGCCTGATGCGGCAGTTCGAGAACGCGGTCCAGATGAAGGATGCGGCGAAGGTCAACCTGATCCCGTTCAACCCGTTCCCGGGCACGCGATTCGAGCGATCGCCCGAGGCCGACATCCGCACCTTCCAGAAGCTGCTGCAGGATGCGCGCGTCCTGACCACGGTGCGGCGTACCCGCGGCGATGACATCGACGCAGCCTGCGGCCAGCTCAAGGGGCAGGTGATGGACCGGACCCGGCGGCAGGCGGAGTTCCGCAAATCGCTCGAGAGCGGCGGAGTCAGCGATGCGGCGTGACACGTGGGGGCGTAGCCGCTTGCCCTTGGCCTTCGCATTGCTGGCCGTCCTGGCTGCCGCTGGTTGCAGCCGGCTGACCTTCGTCCGACCCAGCCTGGAGCGTGGGGATTTCGACAAGGTCGCGCGGGATGTCACCGTGCGCGAGTCCAGTGATCGCGTCGCGGCGCGCAAGGCCGATACCCACTTGCGGCGCGGGCAGGCCCATCTGGCGCGGAACGAGTTGGACAAGGCCGAAGACGAGGCACGAAGCGCCATCAAACTCGACGGCTCATCGGAAGGTGGCTACACCCTGCTGGCGGTCGTCCACACCCGTCGAGGGCAGTCCGCCCGGGCCGGGGAGTACTACCGCAAGGCCACCGAGCTCGCGCCCACCCGGGGCGGCCCGCTCAACAACTACGGGACGTGGCTGTGTTCAAACGGCCGGGAACAGGAGTCTCTGGCGTGGTTCGAACGGGCCGTCGCCAGCCCGGGGTATCCGACTCGCGCCGGCGCCCTGGCGAACGCGGGCCGATGCGCCGACCGTGCCGGTCTGGACGAACGAGCGACCGCCTACCTGCGGACCGCCATCGAGCTGGATCCGAAAAATCCTCTCGCGTTGTCGACCCTGGCCGAGCGGGCCTACAGGCGGGGCGACGGGATGCAGGCCCGGGCTTTTTCTGAACGGCGGCTGACTGCGGCGCCGCCGGATGCTGCATCCTTGCTGCTTGCGTCACAGATTGAGGAAATGCTCGGCGACACGGCCGCGGCAGCTAGATACGTTCAGCGAATGAGGGCGGAGTTCCCGAACACATCGGGCTCCGGTACGGGGGAAGAAAGCAGGTGATGAAGCAGACCGATGATGTCGCACCCGGTTGCGACGGCTGCGGTGCGCGCCTCCAGGCGGCACGCGTGGCGGCCGGGCTCACCCATGAAGACGTCGCCTCCCGGCTGAAGATGCCGGTGCGCGTCGTGCGTGCGCTCGAGGCCGACGACTGGAGCCCGCTGGGCGCCCCGGTCTTCGTCCGGGGCCAGCTGCGCAGTTACGCACGACTGCTGAAGGTCGATATCGAGCACGAGCTTCTGGAGTCGCCGATCAAGCCGGTCGTGCCCCCCGAGCTCATCAGCCACACGCATGTTCCGCGATACCGCGTGGTGGCCGAGCAACTGGCCCGACGGGCGGTGTACGTGGTGCTGACGGTCGCGATCGCGCTGCCGGTCTGGCTTGCCACGCGCCCGCACCTGTCCAACGGATTGGCGGTGGAGTCGCTGGACCTTCCGACGACCACCCCGGCCGGTGCCGACCACAATGGCAACGCCCAACAATCGCGTCCCGCGTCGGAGCGCACGCCCATCATTGCGTCCATGGCGGCGCTGCCCCAGCGCAAGCGGGTCGAGCCGTCGCCGGCATCGGGGCTGTCGCTGGAGTTCAACGAGGCCAGCTGGGTGCAGGTGTTCTCGCGCGATGGCGAGGCACTGGAGCAAGGCATGATGAAACCGGGGCAGCGGCTGAGCTACGACAAGGGCCAAGTCGGGCGCGTGGTGCTCGGCAATTCTGCTGCCGTGGACGCCCGCCGTGGGGGCGAAGCGATCGACCTCGAGCCGTTCATCCGAGCGAACGTGGCGCGCTTTACGCTATCCTCTGACGGCTCGCTGGCGCCGGTTCGCGACTGACCAGGCGCCGCGGCTCACGCCCCTCGCATCGGCCGGCGTAGTCCGGCCGATTGCATTTCTATCCCTGGCCCGCCGACTGGCGGGCCCCCTGCATGGCAGCCCGGCATGGCGCTAGACGATCTGCTCGACGAACACGAACAAAGCGAACGCGTACAGGACTGGCTGCGGCGCAACGGCGCCGGCCTCATCGGAGGCGTGGTGCTGGGTCTGGCCGCGATCGGGGGGTGGCAGTGGTGGCAGCGCGAGCAGGATGCGCGCCAGCTGGCCGCCGCCGACCGGTACCAGCAGGCGGTCGACAGCATCGAGGCCGATGCCGCCGCAGGGGCCGATCAAGTGGCCGGGTTGCAGCCCGGCACGTTCCAGGTCCTCGCGTCGTTGCAGCTTGCCGCCGCGCAGGTCGAAGCGGGGCAGGCCGACGCCGCGATCACGACGCTGCGCGCCATCCGAAGCGACGATCCTGCGATGCAGGATGTCATTGCACGCCGGCTGGCACGCCTGATGATCGACACCGGCGAGCCCGCGCAGGCGCTCGAGTTGCTGGCTTCGGCCGACAGCCCGGCCGCGCTGGAGATCCGTGGCGATGCGCAGCTCGCGCTCGGCAAGCCCGAACTGGCGCGAGAGGCCTACACCCAAGCGCTCGCGGGCATGGACGTCGCCTCGCCGCAGCGGGGCATCCTTGAATTGAAGCTCACCGATGCCGGTGGGTCCGTCGACCGTACCGAGGCCCAGTCTTGATGAAGTCCGCACTGTATCCGCACCGCTTTCTCCTGCGCACGGCCGCCGCCGTGGCGTGCCTCGCCGTCGTTTCCGGTTGCACGACCGTGCGTGGGTGGTTCGATGGCGATGATGACGAGGCGGGCGAACCCGCTGCGCTGACGGAGTTCGCGCCTTCGGCGACGGTGTCGGAAGTCTGGTCGGCCAATGTCGGCAAGGGCGAAGGTCGCCTCGGTGCCCGCCAGGGTCCCGTTGTCGTGGATGGCCGTGTGTACGCCGCGGCGGTGGAGGGCGGCGTGCGTGCGTTCGACCTCCAGACCGGTGCTGCCGCCTGGCATTACCCCTCCGACGTCCGCATCAGCGGCGGCCCCGGTGCCGGCGACGGGCTTGTGGTGGTCGGCGGCCTGGACGGTGAAGTCATCGCGCTGGATGCCGCGACCGGCACGCGGCGCTGGGAAGCCAAGGTCAACAATGAGGTGATCGCCGCGCCTGCGGTCGGCGTGGGCCTGGTGTTCGTCCGCTCCAACGACGGCCGGGTGACCGCGTTCGACGCCGCCAGCGGTGAGCGCCGCTGGTTCTGGAACCGCGACGTGCCTTCGCTGTCGGTCCGCGGCAACGATGCGGTCCTGCTTGGCCCGGGTTACGTGTTCGTCGGCAACGACGACGGCACCATCGCCGCGCTCAGCGCCACCGACGGTGCGCCGCTCTGGGAGCAGGTGGTCGGCGCACAGGAAGGCCGCACGGAACTGGACCGCATGGCCGATGTCGACGGCACGCCCGTGCTCGACGGCGCCGCGATCTATGCCACCAGCTTCCAGGAACAGACGATCGCGATCGACGGCCCGACCGGTCGCCCGATGTGGGCGAGCCAGCAGGGCGGCGCGGGTCGCATTGGCCTCGCACCGGACCGCCTGGTCGTGTCCGCCCCCGACGGCACCGTGTATGCCTTGGACAAGGCCGGTGGCAGCGCCTTCTGGCAGCAGCCGGGCCTGGCGCGGCGCAACCTCACCGCACCGGCGGTGCAAGGTGAGTACGCCGTAGTCGGCGACTTTGATGGCTACCTGCACTGGTTGAACCTGCAGAACGGCGAATTCGCCGCCCGCACGCGGGTGTCGGGCAACGCGCTGCGCGCCGCGCCCGTTGTGGCCGATGGCATCCTGCTGGCCCAGGACACCGACGGCCGCCTGAGCGCATACCGCCTCGGGCAGTGATATTGCGGCGGCGCGGCCTGTCCGCGCCGCCGATGCTTGGGTGCCCATCGCGGGCATCGAGCGCTGAACGCGGGTGACCGGGACGATCCTGGGCGACCCAGAACTTCCCACGCCTCCGTTCCCGCTTCAAGGTCGAACCATGCTGCCCCTCGTCGCCCTCGTCGGCCGCCCCAACGTTGGCAAGTCCACGTTGTTCAACGCGCTTACGCGCACCCGCGACGCGCTCGTCCATGACGAGCCGGGCGTAACCCGTGACCGCCACTACGGTGTATGCCGACCGGAAGGCCAGCGGGCGTTCGCCGTGGTCGACACCGGCGGCATCGCTGGCGAAGACGAGGGACTGGCCGGCGCCACCGCACGGCAGGCCCGGGCCGCGGCCGAAGAAGCCGACCTCGTGCTGTTCATCGTCGATGGCCGCGAAGGCGCATCGGCGCTCGATGACGACATCCTGCGCTGGCTGCGCAAGGCCTCGCGGCCCACGATGCTGGTCATCAACAAGACCGAGGGGCTGGAGTCGAACGCCGTGCGCGCCGACTTCGCCCGGTACGGCTTCGCCGAGATGCTGGCGATCTCATCCGCGCACCGGCAGGGCATCGACGACCTGATCGACGAGATCATCGAGAAGCTGCCCGAAGAGGGTGCGACGGCGCAGCTGGACACCGATCCGTCGCGCATCCGCGTGGCCTTCATCGGCCGCCCGAACGTCGGCAAGTCGACCCTGGTCAACCGCCTGCTGGGCGAGGAGCGGATGATCGCCTCCGACGTGCCGGGCACCACGCGCGACTCGGTGTCGGTCGACATGGAACGCGACGGCCGGCTTTACCGCCTGATCGACACCGCCGGCGTGCGCCGCAAGTCGCGCGTGGATGATGCGGTGGAGAAGTTCTCCATCATCAAGACGCTGCAGGCGATCGAGCAGTGCCAGGTCGCCGTGGTGATGCTGGACGCGGGCGAAGGCGTGACCGACCAGGACGCCAGCGTCCTCGGTTACGCACTGGATGCTGGCCGTGCCCTGGTGGTGGCGGTCAACAAGTGGGACGGGCAGACCGACTACCAGCGCCAGCAGACCGAAGCGTTGCTGGCCCGAAAGCTCGCGTTCGTGGAGTGGGCCGAGGCGGTGCGCATCAGCGCCAAGCACGGCTCTGGCCTGCGCGAACTGTTCAATGCCATCCACCGCGCGCACACGTCGGCGACCCGCGAGTTCGGCACCACCGAGGTCACCAAGGCGGTCGAGATCGCCTATGAGACCAACCCGCCGCCGGTCGTACGCGGGCACGTCGCCAAGCTGCGCTTCGCCCATCCCAGCGGCACCAATCCGCCCACGTTCACCGTGCACGGCACCCGTCTGCGCACGCTGACCGACAGTTACAAGCGCTATCTGGAGAACTTCTTCCGCAAGCGCTTCAAGCTGGTCGGCACGCCGGTGCGCTTCCTGTTCAAGGAAGGCACCAACCCGTACGAAGGCAAGAAGAACGTGCTGACCGACAAGCAGGTCGCCAAGAAGCGCCGCCTGATCAGGCACGTCAAGCGCAGGTGAGCCGGGCGGCGCCTTCCGCGCTTCCGGTCACGCTCGGATTGCTGGCGGGCGGGCAGGGCACGCGCCTGGGTGTCGTCGACAAGGCGTGGCTGGTACGCGACGACCAAGCCCAGGTGGTGCGTCTGGTCGCCAAGTTCCTGACCGTGTCGGACGTGCTGGTCAGCAGCAACGGATCCGATCCGCGTTACGCGTCGCTGGGCCTGCGTGTCGTCGCCGATGCCACCCCCGGCCTTGGACCGGTCGCCGGCCTGGCGGCGCTCGCCAACGCCTGCGGAACCCCGTGGCTGCTGACGTTGCCGGTCGACACGCTGGACCCTCCCGCGGATCTGGTGGAGCGGCTGCTGGGCGCGGTCGAGGCCGGTGGCAGCCCAGTCGGCGCGGTCGTCCAGGACGACGAGGGACTGCAGCCGCTGACGGCACTCTGGGCAACGGATGTCCTGGCCGTCCACGCCCCGGCAGCACTGGCGGCCGGCCGGCTGGCCGTTCACGCACTGGTCGCAACCGCGGGGCTACGGACGGTCCGGCTGCGCGGCGTGCGCCTGGGAAACCTCAACACACTCGACGACCTGGCTGCAGCCCGCGTGACGCTGCCCGATGGAGGACTCCGATGACCGCGGCACCGTTCCCGACTTCGATCCTCCACGCCGAGGCGCTCGGCATCATTGCGGAGGTCGCCACACGGCACCGGCTGGACAGCGAGTCTCTGGCGCTCGGGCGTACGCACGGCCGCGTACTGGCGCAGGACGTCATCGCGCCGATGCCGTTGCCGCCGTTCGACAACAGCGCCATGGACGGATTCGCCTACCGGCATGCCGATCTCACGGACGGGCCGACCCGGCTCCGGCTCTCGGGCGAGCAGTTCGCCGGCGCCGCCGAACCCGGTTCCCTCGCGGCCGGCGAGTGCTGGCGCATCACCACGGGTGCGCCGCTACCCGCCGGCGCCGATACCGTCGTGATCAAGGAACGCGTGGACGTCGAGGGCGATTGCGTCCACGTGCCAGCGGGCGAGATTGCCGGTGCCAACGTGCGACGCGCAGGCGAGGATGTCCGCGAAGGCGAGCGGGTGCTCCAGGCAGGTCGGGTTCTGACGCCCGCCCGCGTCTCGCTCGCCGCCTCGCTGGGCCTGCCATCGCTGGCCGTCAGCCGCCGTCCGACCGTCGCTGTCTTCACCAGCGGCGACGAGTTGATCGAGCCCGGCCTGCCCCTGGCACCGGGCCAGATCCACGACAGCAACCGCGAATTACTGATGGGCCTGCTGCGCGCTGAAGGCCTGGAGCCGACGGCGTGGCCACGGCTGCCCGATGACGCGCGGCGGGTCGAGATCGCGTTGCGCGACGCTGCGTGTGCCTTCGACCTGGTCCTGACCTGTGGCGCGGTGTCCGCGGGCGAGAAGGACCACATCCCGGCGGTGGTCGAGCGCTTCGGTGAAGTGCACTTCTGGAAGGTGCTGATGAAACCGGGCATGCCGGCGCTGCTGGGCAGCATCGACCAGGCCCGAATCCTGGCGCTTCCGGGCAACCCGGTGTCCGTGCTGGCGACATGGCTGACGCTGGGGCGTTCACTGGTGGATGGCCTGCAGGGCCGAAGCGAGCCGCGCCCCACCTGGAAAGCCCGATTGGCAGCGCCGATCGACAAGCGCCACCCGCGCCGGGAGTTCATCCGCGCCACCGTCGGGTTCGATGACGCCGGCCATCTCAGCGCCACGCCCAGCAGCGCCACCGGGTCGCATCGGCTGCGCGTCGCGGCCGATTCGGACGCGCTGATCGTCGTCCCGGAGGGCGTGCAGTCACTGCGGATCGGAGCGGTGGTCGAGGTGCTGCCGTATCGCTGAGCCCGGCGCGCGATAATCCCGCCATGGACACCCCGACGCCCCCACACGCCATCCAGCGCGTCAGCCCCGCCGAGGCCCGCGAGCGCCAGGCGCGTGGCGTCCTGCTGATCGACGTGCGCGAGCAACACGAGCGCATGCTCGGTTTCGCCGCCGGCGCGGCCGGCGTCGCCCGCGGCGACCTCGAGGCGAACCCGACCGCCGCCGTGCCGCGGCAGTCGACCCCGGTCATGCTGATCTGCCAGGTCGGCGGTCGCTCGCTGAAGGCCGCCGAGGCGCTGGCATCCGCCGGCTATACCGCCGTGGCGACGGTCGAAGGCGGCACCGAACGCTGGATGGCGGAGGGGCTGCCGGTCGAGCGCCCGGAAGGCGAGGGCGACTTCTACGAGCGCTACTCGCGTCACCTGCGCCTGCCCGAGGTCGGCGAGGCAGGCCAGCGCCGGTTGCAGGCGGCCCGCGTGGCGATGGTCGGCGCCGGCGGGCTGGGGTCGCCCGCTGCCTTCTACCTGGCCGCTGCCGGCGTCGGCACGATCGTGCTGGCCGATGACGATGTCGTGGACCGCAGCAACCTGCAGCGTCAGATCCTCCACAGCGATGCGCGCGTGGGCATGCCGAAGGTGGAGTCTGCACGGATCGCGCTGACGGCCCTGAACCCGACGGTCGGCATCGAGCCGTTCGGCGAGCGCATCGGTTCCGGCAACGTCGAGCGGCTGATCGCGGATGCCGACGTGGTGATCGACGGCGCCGACAACTTCCCCGCGCGGTACCTGCTCAACGATGCCTGCGTGAAGCTGGGCAAGCCGCTGGTCTACGGCGCGGTCCACCGCTTCGAGGGCCAGGTCAGCGTGTTCGATGCCGGGCGCCACCGGGGCGACGCGCCCTGCTATCGATGCCTGTTCCCCGAACCTCCGCCGCCGGAGGCCGCACCCAATTGCGCCGAGGCGGGCGTGCTCGGCGTGCTTCCCGGCGTGATCGGCCTGTTGCAGGCGACCGAGGCGATCAAGCTGATCCTCGGACTGGGCGAGCCGCTGCGCGGGCGCCTGCTCCATTTCGATGCGCTATCCATGCGATTCCGCGAAACCCGGCTGGGCGCGGATCCGCAGTGCCCGGTATGCACGCCCGGTACACCGTTCCCCGGCTATATCGACTACGCGCGGTTCTGCGCCGGCCCGTGACGCCCCGCGTCCATCGGCCTGCAGGCCATTCCCGGTGGGCGATGCGAGGATCAGGCGATGCGACGAGCAGCGTTGTGGGGTGTGGCGGCGGTTTTGGCGCTGATCGCTGTGTGGCCAAGCGTCGCCCAGGCTCGCTGCATTTCCACTGATCCTGCGCAGGCCCGTGATCTGCCCTCGCGCATCGCGGCTGTTGCCTGCCGCGAGCATGCGCTCTGGTATCAGCCCTTTATCGATGCGGATGGCCGCCTGGTCAGCACCGCGGTCTACGAGGCCGAGGAGACGCGCCTCAGTGATCGCGTTACGCCCGCCTGGCTGCGCGTGGTCGATTACTGGCAGGGCAGTGGGTTGATGGGCGCGATGGCGTTCGCGCCGGGTGCCACCACCTGCGCGTACGCGCGCCGTGGCGGCGGGCCGGTACCCGGCTGCAGGACGTTCGTCGTGGACAAACCCTGGTCGGCTGCGTTCATGTCCTACGTGATGGCGCAGTCCGGCGTTCCGGGTTTCCGGGCATCGCCCGCACACGTCGATTACGTCCGCGATGCCTACCAACGGCCCGACTCAAGCCCGTATACCGCGCAGGACCCTCGTACGGGCCGGCCGGCGAAGGGCGACCTGCTGTGCTACGTCCGGGGCGACGGGGCTGGCGTGGACAGCCATCCGTCCCTCGCGGCGTGGTTCAGCCGCAATCCAGGCGCGGAACTGGCCATGCACTGCGACGTGGTAATTGACGCCGTCAGTGACGGCCATGCCTACCTGATCGGAGGCAATGTGCTGCAGTCCGTGACGATGCGCATCCTGCCGCTCAACCGCAGCGGACAGTTCTGGGGCCTGCCCCAGGGCGACACTGCCAACTGCTCGCCGGTAAACCCGCAGGCGTGCAGCTTCAATCGCCAGCATTGGGCGGCCCTGCTCAAGCTGAAACCGGGCCTGCCGATGCGGGCCATGCCGTCGATGACGCCGCAGGCACCTCCGCAGCAGGCCTGCTGCGTGCACTGCGTCGTCGGCTCGGGCGTGCCGCGCTGCGCGACGCCGGCGGCCGGTGACTAGCGCTCCGTCGCGTCGCGGCGCATGAACGCCTGCAGTGCCGCACCGTAGGCGGGATTGGCATCCACCGTGTTGTGGCCGGCGCCGGCCAACGTCACCTCGGACGTGGACGCGAAGGGCAGCGCATCAATCAGCCCGCGGGTGCTGTGGGCGGGCACGACCTCATCCTGTTCGGCGCGCACGACCTGCACCTCGCCCTCGAATCGGCCCAGTGCGAGCGCGGAATCGAACCGGTCCCGGAGCAGCCAGTCCACCGGCAGCCACGGGTAGTGGTGGCGGGCCACCGTGACCATGCTGTCGAACGGCGTTACCAGCGCCAAACGCTGCACCGGGCGCCGGGAGGCGACGTGGGCCGCCACCCCGCTGCCCAGGCTGCGACCGATCACGTCGACCGATGTGTGGCGACCCGTGGCGTGGTCGAAGAACGCCAGCGCGTCCCGCTTGAGTGCGTCTTCCGAGGGCGATCCCTCGCTGGCGCCGTAGCCGCGGTAGGCCGGCAGGTACACCGTGTGGTCGGGAAACCAGTGCGCAAATGTCTCCCGGTGCACCTCGACGGCCTCGGCGTTGCCGCCGAAGTACACCAGCGCGTGCGCGCGATCGGGGTTGACCACCCAGGCCCGCAGCCGCACGTCGTCCACGACCAGCGTGAGGTCGACGTCCGCGGCCGAAGTGCGGGTGAACCCCGGGAAATACATCAGGTCGCGCTGCCGCACTGCGACCAGCACGCACACCGCCAAGTAGCCCATGGCAAGCAGCACCAGGGTGCACAGCAGGGTGCGCGGCCACGTCCGGCGTGCCATGGCGGGTCGATTCAGTTGGCGTGCGAGCGCTTCGCCGCTTCGAATGCGGCCAGCTGCTCCGGCGTTGCCTCGCGCTGGTGCGTGGCCTTCCACTGCGCGAAGGACTCGCCGTAGACCGCCTCCCGCGCTTCGTCCCGCGTCATGGTGATGCCGCGGGCCTCGGCCGCCTCGCGGTACCAGTCGGCCAGGCAGTTGCGGCAGAAGCCGGCCAGGATCATCAGGTCGATGTTCTGGACGTCCGGCCGCGCCTCCAGCAGGTGCTGGCGCAGCCGCCTGAAGACGGCGGCTTCGATGGCGGTGGTTTCGTGGTCGTGGTCGGTCATGGCCGGTCTCCGGAAAGGGCGATGTCGATCAGCGATAATGCGCGGCTCCGCTCAAGCGCGCACCTGCATCCCGGCATGACCCAAACCAGCAAGTCCAGCAAGGCCCGCATCCTCGACGGCAAACGCATCGCCGAGGATCTGCTCGACAACCTCAAGGCGCAGGTCGACGCGCGCCTGGCGGCCGGCAAGTCCGCGCCGGGCCTGGCGGTGGTGCTGGTGGGCAACGACCCGGCCTCGGCCGTGTACGTGCGCAACAAGCGGCGGGCGGCCGAGAAGGTCGGCATTCGCGCGATCGACCACGACCTGCCCGCCGACACCAGCGACGCCGAGCTGCTGGCCCTGATCGACCGCCTGAACGCCGACCCGGAAGTCCACGGCATCCTGGTGCAGTTGCCGCTGCCCGACCGCCGCGACGCCACCGCGCTGATCCACCGCATCGACCCGCGCAAGGACGTGGACGGCTTCCACCCGGAGAACGTGGGACACCTGGCGCTGCGCCAGTTCGGCCTGCGGCCCTGCACGCCGCGCGGCATCACCACGCTGCTGGGCTACACCGACCGCCCGGTACGCGGGCAGAGCGCCACCATCGTCGGCGTGTCCAACCACGTCGGCCGCCCAATGGCGCTGGAGCTGCTGATCGCCGGCTGCACCACCACCAGCTGCCACAAATTCACGCCGCCGGACGTGCTGGAGGCGGCCGTGCGCGGCGCCGACATCCTGGTGGTGGCGGTCGGCCGGCCGCAGCTCATCCCGGGCGAATGGGTGAAACCGGGTGCGGTCGTCATCGACGTGGGCATCAACCGGCTGGACGATGGCCGCCTGGTGGGTGACGTGGGCTACGCGGCCGCCGCCGAACGGGCCAGTTGGATCACGCCGGTCCCCGGTGGGGTGGGGCCGATGACGGTGGCCACCCTCATGCAAAACACCCTGGAAGCGGCCGAGGCGGCGGACCGGTAGCCCCTGTCCTCGCGAGAGAGGGGGTGGCGTGAGGCTTCGGGGGGAACGGCAGGGGCTGAATCAAAAGCAGCTCGGCATCCGGTCGCATGGCGAGCCCCCGAGCCCTGATCCGTCCTGCGGGAACCTTCTCTCGGGAGGAGAAGTAACCAGGTCAAGAGCAAAAAGCGCGGTACAATGACGCGCTTCATCTCCCCGGGCCGCCCCATGCTGCGCATCCAGGCTGAAGCGCTGACCTACGACGACGTATCGCTCGTCCCCGCGCATTCCACCGTCCTGCCCAAGGACGTCTCGCTCGAAACCCGCATCACCCGCGACCTCACTATCCGCCTGCCGATCCTGTCGGCGGCAATGGACACCGTCAGCGAGGCACGCCTGGCCATCGCACTGGCCCAGCTCGGCGGCCTGAGCATCATCCACAAGAACATGAGCCTGGAGCAGCAGGCCGCGCACGTGGCGCAGGTCAAGAAGTTCGAGGCCGGCGTGATCAAGGAGCCGTTCACCGTCGGCCCCGAGACCACCATTGCCGAAGTGCTCAAGCTCACCCGCGCACGTAACATCTCCGGCGTGCCGGTGGTCGACGGCGGCCAGCTGGTCGGCATCGTCACCAGCCGCGACATGCGCTTCGAGAAGAAGCTCGACGACCCGGTCCGCCACATCATGACCAAGCGCGACCGCCTGGTGACGGTGCGCGAAGGCGCCAGCGACGAGGAAGTCGTCCAGCTGCTGCACAAGCACCGCATCGAGAAGGTGCTGGTGGTCAACGACGGCTTCGAGCTGCGCGGCCTGATCACCGTCAAGGACATCCAGAAGAAGTCCGACAACCCCAACGCTGCCTACGACAGCAGCGAACGCCTGCTGGTGGGCGCGGCGGTGGGCGTGGGCGGCGACACCGAGGCGCGCATCGAAGCACTGGCTGCGGCCGGCGTGGACGTGGTGGTGGTCGACACCGCGCACGGCCATTCGCAGGGCGTGCTGGACCGGGTGAAATGGGTCAAGACGCGCTTCCCGCAGTTGCAGGTCATCGGCGGCAATATCGTCACCGGCGATGCCGCGCTGGCATTGATGGACCACGGCGCGGACGCCGTGAAGGTCGGCGTCGGCCCGGGTTCGATCTGCACCACGCGCGTGGTGGCAGGCGTCGGCGTGCCGCAGGTCACCGCGGTGGCGATGGTGGCCGAAGCGCTGCAGGATCGCATTCCGCTGATCGCCGATGGCGGCATCCGCTATTCGGGCGACATCGGCAAGGCGCTCGTCGCCGGCGCATCGACGGTGATGGTGGGCGGCCTGTTCGCCGGAACCGAGGAAGCGCCGGGCGAAGTCGAGCTGTTCCAGGGCCGCAGCTACAAGAGCTACCGCGGGATGGGCAGCCTGGGTGCAATGGAGCAGGGCTCCAAGGACCGCTACTTCCAGGACGCGTCCGACGCCGACAAGCTGGTGCCGGAAGGCATCGAAGGTCGCGTGCCGTACCGCGGCCCGCTGCGCAATGTGGTGCACCAGCTGGCCGGCGGCCTGCGCGCCACGATGGGCTACGTGGGCTGCGCGTCGATCGAGGACATGCGCAAGAAGCCTAGCTTCGTGCGCATCACGGGCGCCGGCTCGCGCGAGAGCCACGTGCACGACGTGCAGATCACGAAAGAGCCGCCGAACTACCGGGCGGGTTGAGGCGCCCCGCTGTTTTCCGACACCGCCTTTTGCCGTCATTCCCGCGAATGCGGGAACCCAGCGACTTGGCACCTCGGGAAACCACGCAGTGGGCGGGAAGAAGTAAGCCACTGGATTCCCGCATTCGCGGGAATGACGGGTAACAACAGGAACCGCGGGCCTTCTGCTCCATGACCGACATCCATTCCGACAAGATCCTCATCCTCGACTTCGGCGCGCAGTACACCCAGCTGATCGCGCGCCGGGTGCGCGAGATCGGGGTCTACTGCGAGATCTGGGCCTGGGACCACGATCCGTCCGAAATCGCCGCCTATGGCGCCAAGGGCATCATCCTGTCGGGTGGCCCCGAGTCGACGACCGTCGATGGCGCGCCGCGCGCGCCGCAGGAGGTGTTCGACAGCGGCCTGCCGATCCTGGGCATCTGCTACGGCATGCAGACGCTCGCCGCGCAGCTGGGCGGTTCGACAGAAGCTGCCGACGCGCGCGAGTTCGGCCACGCCGAAGTCGAGCTGGTTGCCCATGACGCGCTGCTGGGTGGCCTGAGCGACCACGGCGGCGACCCGCGGCTCAACGTCTGGATGAGCCACGGCGACCACGTCGCCACCGCGCCGCCGGGCTTCACGGTCACGGCGAAGACCGACCGTATTCCCGTGGCCGCGATGGCCAACGAGGACAAGCGCTGGTACGGCGTGCAGTTCCACCCCGAGGTCACCCACACCCTGCAGGGGCAAACGCTGCTGCGCCGTTTCGTCACCGAGATCTGCGGCTGCCAGACGCTGTGGACGGCCGCGCACATCATCGAAGACCAGATCGCCCGCGTGCGCGAGCAGGTCGGCGAGGACGAGGTAATCCTCGGCCTGTCCGGCGGCGTGGACTCGTCGGTGGTGGCCGCACTGCTGCACAAGGCCATCGGCGACCAACTGACCTGCGTCTTCGTGGATACCGGCCTGCTGCGCTGGAAGGAAGGCGACCAGGTGATGGCGATGTTCGCCGAGCACATGGGCGTACGCGTCATCCGCGTGGACGCGGCCGACCGCTACTTCAATGCGCTGGAAGGGGTCAGCGACCCCGAGGCCAAGCGCAAGATCATCGGCAACCTGTTCGTGGAGATCTTCGACGAAGAGGCCGGCAGGCTGCGCAACGCCAAGTGGCTGGCGCAGGGCACCATCTACCCGGATGTGATCGAGTCGGCCGGCAGCAAGACCGGCAAGGCCCACGTCATCAAGAGCCATCACAACGTCGGCGGCCTGCCCGAGCACATGAAGATGGGCCTGGTAGAGCCGCTGCGCGAACTGTTCAAGGACGAGGTGCGCCGGTTGGGAGTGGAGCTCGGCCTGCCCGAGTCGATGGTCTATCGCCATCCGTTCCCGGGCCCGGGACTGGGCGTGCGCATCCTGGGCGAGGTCAAGCGCGAGTACGCTGAACTGCTGGCCAAGGCCGACAACATCTTCATCGAGGAACTCCGGCGGGCCGGGTTGTACGACAAGACCAGCCAGGCGTTCGCGGTGTTCCTGCCGGTGCGCTCGGTCGGCGTTGTGGGCGACGCACGCGCCTACGAGTGGGTCATTGCGCTGCGGGCGGTGGAGACGATCGACTTCATGACCGCCCACTGGGCGCACCTGCCGTACGAGTTCCTCGGGCGCGTTTCAAACCGAATCATCAATGAGTTGCGCGGTGTTTCTCGCGTCGTTTATGACATCAGCGGCAAGCCGCCTGCCACGATCGAGTGGGAGTAGTCGGCCTGCTCGCGAGCCACAGGCTCGCAGGCTGACTACTGACCGGCCATGGATGGCCGGGCCGGACGATCCGAAGATGGAAGTGCAGCGCCAGGGACGGCCGTTCCGAACTTGATCAAGCCTCGGGAGTGAGCGTGTCGAATCCAGAAGCGGTCGTGGCTGCCGACAACCACTGGATGCGCCACGCGCTCGCGCTGGCCGACCGTGCCGAGCACGAGGACGACGAGATCCCGGTCGGCGCCGTGCTGGTGTCGGCCGCTGGCGAAATCCTCGGCGAGGGCTGGAACCGCAACATCACAGAGCACGACCCGACCGCGCACGCCGAGATCGTCGCCATGCGCCAGGCCGGTCGTCGGCTCGGCAACCATCGCCTCCTGGGCAGCACGCTCTACATCACCCTGGAGCCGTGCGCGATGTGCGCCATGGCGATGGTCCATGCGCGCATCGTCCGCGTCGTGTTTGGCGCTTTCGATCCGAAAACCGGTGCCGCCGGCAGCGTCTTCGACCTGCTGGCTGATCCGCGCCACAACCATCGCGTCGAAGTGACCGGCGGGGTTCTGGGCGAGGAGGCCGGCAGCAGGCTCACGGCGTACTTCCGTCGCAAGCGCGGGAAGCCTGTAGCGGGGCAGGGCAGCATCTAGCCTGAGCCGGCGAGTCGTGCTGCAGGAGCGGCTCAGCCTCGAACGCGGCGTGCGTTCGCACACCGCCCGATGATCGCGGCTGAAGCCGCTCCTACAGCGCTTATTCCCCTGTGCCCCGGCGCTTTGCACGCGCCCGCCCGTGTGCGTGGTCCATCTCCTCGTTGAGTGCGGACACCGCCATCGCCGATTCGCGCGAGAGGTTGATGCTGGCGGCGAACATCGCCAATACGCCGAGCACTGCCAGGATCGTGGGCAGGCTGCCCAGCCGGTAGTCGAGGAACGCATCAATGGCCACCGAGAGGCTGGTGCCGACGAAGAAGCTGATGGCCGCATACAAGAGTTGGCTGCCACGCAGCACCAGGTTGGACCGGCGACGCTGCACGTCGATCAATCGATCCATCCGCTCGGTCTGGGCGGCATCCAGGTCGCCTTCGTCCAGCTCGCGCAACAGGTTGCGCAGCCGGTCCACGACGCGCGCCAGGCGGTTGTTGGCCGACATCAGCAGCGATGCCGTGGCGGTCAGGAAGAACGCCGGTGCCAGCATGGCCGTCAGGATCGCATAGTGCGTGTTCTGGAACATCCGCTGCCTGCTCTATTGCTCCGGGGGCTCGGCTATCATGCCGCGACACGGACACGGCGGGGAGCCCATGGCGGCGAAGAATGGAAACGACCACAGGCTGATCTGGATCGACCTGGAGATGACCGGGCTGGATACGGTCAACGACTCGATCCTTGAGATCGCCACCGTGGTGACCGACGCCGACCTCAATGTGCTGGCCGAAGGCCCCGAGCTGGCGATCCGCCACTCGCTGCAGCGGCTCGAGGCCATGGACGAGTGGAACCGCAACCAGCACCGCAAGTCCGGGCTGTGGAACCGGGTGCTGGAAGAAGGCGTGGCGATGGACGAGGCCGAAACCCGCACGCTCGCCTTCCTCAACGACTGGGTCCCGGCCAACGCCTCGCCGATGTGCGGCAACTCCATCTGCCAGGACCGGCGATTCCTGCATCGTGAAATGCCTGAGCTGGAGCGCTACTTCCATTACCGCAACCTCGACGTCAGCACGATCAAGGAACTGGCCCGTCGCTGGGCGCCGGACGTCATGGCCGGCGTCGGCAAGGAAGCCAAGCACACCGCACTCAGCGACGTGCACGACTCCATCGCCGAGTTGCGCCACTACCGCTACTTCATGGGGCGGCTGAG
>MIDV01000046.1:26652-41913 GCA_001830245.1 Lysobacterales bacterium RIFOXYA1_FULL_69_10
GCATCGTTGACCAGCCGGTACTGGCCGGCGGCCGCCGCATCCCCGGCGACGTGGTGGTACATGTGCACGTCGCGTTGCGGGAACGGAATGCTGACGCCGATCTCGTCGAATGCCTTCTTGATGCGCTCGGTCAACTCGCACTTGGTGACGAAGTGGTCGGCGTTGGCAACGTGGCAGCGGATGCCCAGGTTCACGCTGTTGTCGGCCAGGGCATAGACCAGCACGTCGGGCGCCGGCTCAGACAGCACGCGGGGGTCTTCCTGCATCAGTTTCAGCGCCGCGCCGCGCGCCGCATCGATGTCGTCGTTGTAGGCGATGCCGATGACCAGCTCGATGCGTCGCATCACGTCCGGCGTCAGGTTGATGATGGAGTCGGTGGTGATCAGGCTGTTGGGCAGCACGATGGTCTGGTTGTCGGCCCCGCGCAGCACGGTCTGGAAGATGCTGACGGACTCCACCTTGCCGGTCTCGCCGGCAATCGTGACGATGTGGCCGACCCGGAACGGCTTTAGCGACACCAGCATCACGCCCGAGGCGATGTTGGACAGCGAATCTTTCAACGCCAGGCCGATGGCCAGGCCGGCCGCGCCCAGCACGGCAATCATCGAAGTCATCGGCACGCCGACCACCTGCAGCGCCGCCAGCACCAGCACCACCAGCAGGGCGACATACGCCACCTTGCGCAGGAACAGCACCGCGGTGGGTTCGACATCGGCACGGGTCAGGGCGCGCTCGGCGATGCCGGCGATCCACTTGGCAATGCGCAATCCGATCGCGAACAGGACGAGGGCGCCCAGCACGCGCAGCCCGATCGAGGCGGCCATTTCCGTCCAGCCGGCCTCCTGGGCCGAGTTCCACCATGCCTGCACCTGCCACCTCCCGGTCGAATCAAACGCTGTGAAATCAAACATCGTGAAACGGGATCTTCAAACAAGACGCCCCGCGGAGAGCGGGGCGCCGGTTGTGCGCGCAGCCTAGCGCCGCGCGCGTTATCGCGATCTCATCCGGCTTCCGTCAAGCGGACTTGCCCTTTGCTTTTGCCTTGGCCAACCGCAGCCACGTATCGACCACCGTATCGGGGTTGAGCGATACCGACTCGATGCCCTGGTCCATGAGCCACTCGGCCAGGTCCGGGTGGTCGCTGGGCCCCTGGCCGCAGATGCCGACGTACTTGCCCTTGGCGCGCGCGGTCTGGATCGCCATCGACAGCAGCTTCTTGACGGCCGCGTCGCGCTCGTCGAACAGGTGTGCGACGAGCGCCGAGTCGCGGTCCAAGCCGAGCGTCAGCTGGGTGAGGTCGTTGGAGCCGATGGAGAAGCCGTCGAAGATATCCAGGAACTCATCCGCCAGCAGCGCGTTCGATGGCAGCTCGCACATCATGATGATCTTCAGGCCGTCCTTGCCCTGCTCCAGGCCATTGGCGCGCAGAACCTCGACCACCTTGCGGCCCTCGTCCAGCGTGCGAACGAACGGGATCATCACCCAGCAGTTGGTGAGGCCCATCTCCTGGCGGACCTTCAGCACCGCGCGGCACTCCAGCGCGAACGCCTCGGTGAAGCTAGGGTCGACATAGCGGCTGGCGCCGCGGAAGCCGATCATCGGGTTCTCTTCGTGCGGCTCGTACCGGCGGCCACCGATCAGGTTGGCGTACTCGTTCGACTTGAAGTCCGACAGGCGCACGATCACCGGATTGGGCGCGAACGATGCGGTGATGGTCGCGATGCCCTCGGCCAGGCGGTCGACGTAGAAGTCGACCGGGTCGCCGTAGCCGGTGATGCGCTCGTCGATCTTCTTCTTCGTGTCCGCGTCCTGGCTGGCGTACTCCAGCAGCGCCTTGGGATGGATGCCGATGTGGCTGGCGATGATCATCTCCAGGCGGGCCAGGCCCACGCCGGCGTTGGGCAGCATGGCGAAGTCGAACGCGCGCTCGGGGTTGGCGACGTTCATCATCACCTTGAGCGGCGCTTCGGGCATCTTCTCCAGGTCGGCGACATGGCGCTCGAAGGGCAGGGCACCGTCGTAGATGAAGCCGGTGTCGCCCTCGGCACAGCTCACGGTCACCGTCTGGCCGTCCTTGATGGTGTCCAGCGCGTTGCCGGTGCCGACAACGGCCGGCACGCCCAGCTCGCGCGCGATGATCGCGGCGTGGCAGGTGCGGCCGCCGCGGTTGGTGACGATCGCGGCCGAGCGCTTCATCACCGGCTCCCAGTCGGGATCGGTCATGTCGGCGACCAGTACGTCGCCGGGCTGCACGCGGCTCATGTCGTCGAGGCTGCGTACCACGCGCGCCACGCCGGTGCCGATGCGCTGGCCGATCGCGCGGCCCTCGCAGACCACCGGGCCACGCTCGCCCAGCTGGAAGCGTTCCATCTGGGTGGCCTTGCCACGCGACTTCACCGTCTCCGGGCGCGCCTGGACGATGAAGAGCTTCCCGCTGACGCCGTCCTTCGCCCACTCCACGTCCATCGGGCGGCCGTAGTGCTTCTCGATGGTGATGGCCTGGCGCGCCAACTCATGCACGTCCTCGTCGCTGATCGAGAACGTATTGCGCAGCTCGGCCGGCGTGTCCTCGGTGCGCACGCGCTCACCCGGCACGTCCGAATACACCATGCGCAGCTGCTTGGCGCCGATCGAGCGGCGCAGGATCGCCGGCTTGCCCTGCGCCAGGGTCGGCTTGTAGACGTAGAACTCGTCCGGGTTCACCGCGCCCTGCACGACCATCTCGCCCAGGCCGTAGCTGCCGGTGATGAACACCACGTCGCGGAAGCCCGACTCGGTGTCCAGCGTGAACAGCACGCCCGAAGCGCCGACGTCCGAGCGCACCATCAGCTGCACGCCGGCCGACAGGAACACGTCTTCGTGCTTGAAGCCATGATGCACGCGGTAGGCGATGGCGCGGTCGTTATAGAGGCTGGCGAAGACTTCCTTCACTTTGTGGACGACGTCGTCCTCGCCGGTGACGTTGAGGAACGTCTCCTGCTGGCCGGCGAACGACGCATCGGGCAGGTCCTCGGCGGTGGCAGAGGAGCGCACGGCGACGGCGACGTCACCGCCGCCGTTCTCGCCGCACAACTGGCGGTACGCGGTGCGGATGTCGGAATCCAGCTGCGGCTGCAGCGGGGCATCGATCACCCAGCCGCGGATTTCCTTCCCGGCCGCGGTCAGCGCGCCCACGTCCTCGACGTCAAGCGTCGCCAGCCGGTCGAAGATGCGCTGGTGCAGGTCGTTGTGGGCGATGAAGTCCTTGAACGCCTCGGCGGTGGTGGCGAAGCCGCCCGGCACCGACACACCCAGCCCGGCCAGGTGGCCGATCATCTCGCCGAGCGAGGAGTTCTTGCCGCCCACGCGGGCCAGGTCGTTGAGGCGCAGCGCGTGCAGCCAGAGGATGTTCTCGTTCAAGGCGTTCGATCTCCCGGGTGTTCGGGGCGAGGGCAGGGGTGGAATTGGCAGGCGCCGGCAGCGGCCGCGGCCAAGCCGCTATGATCGCCCGGGCGTCGGATCCATACAAGGTTGATTCGACGGGGTTTTTCGTATGGAGCGGCCTGCGCGGCGGGCCTGGCGGAGGTTCTCGATGGCCGGATTGCGCCCGGTGTTCTACGTTTCCGACGGCACCGGCATCACGGCCGAGACCATCGGCCACAGCCTGCTGACCCAATTCACGACGACGCGTTTCGTCAGCGACCGGATCTCGTTCGTGGACAGCGTGGAGCGCGCCCGCGAGGCCGCCGAGCGCATCCGCGCCGCGGCCGAGCTGCACGGTGTCCGCCCGGTCGTCATCAATTCCTGCATGGACAGCACGGTGGGCGCGGCCCTGGCCGAAAGCGGCGCGCTGATGCTGGACGTGTTCGAGCCCTTCATCGAGCCGCTGGAGCAGGAGTTCGGGGAGACACGCCAGCACACGATCGGGCGCGCGCACGGCCTGGTGGATTTCGAGACCTACCACCGCCGCATCAACGCGATGAACTACGCGCTCAGCCACGACGATGGCGCCAGCATCGACTACGCCGAGGCCGACCTCATCCTCGTGGCCGTGTCCCGCGCCGGCAAGACGCCGACGTGCGTGTACCTGGCGATGCACTACGGCGTGCGCGCGGCCAACTATCCGTTGACCGAGGAAGACCTGGAGCACGACCGGCTGCCGCCGCGCCTTCGGCCGCATCGCGACAAGCTGTTCGGGCTGACCATCGACCCGGTGCGCCTGCAGCAGATCCGCCAGGAGCGCCGGCCGAATTCGCGCTATGCGCAGATGGACACGTGCCGGCGCGAAGTGGCCGCCGCGGAGATGATGTTCCGCGCCGAGCGGATTCCCACGCTCAGCACCACGCATACGTCGATCGAGGAGATCTCCAGCAAGGTGCTGTCCACGCTGGGACTGCGGCGGGAGATGTTCTAGGCGGGCAGGGTGACCAGCCGCCACCGCCCGGTTCGATCCAGGCGAACGCTTAACGTAGGTCGGCCGCCAGGCCGCGTCAACGCTGCCGTTGCGCAGGGTCGGCGTGTAGCATCGGCCCATGAGTTCGCTCGCCACGACCCGCACCGCGCGCATCCCCCGGCTGACCCGGTTCGGCTGGCTGATGGGCCTGTACGCGGAGAACCACACGCGCCTGCACGCCTTGTTCGACCCGGCCTCGCTGGTGCCCGGCGTCCACCTCTCCAGCGTGGGTGACGGACTGGACGTGCGCGTCGAGATCCTCGAGCAGCACCGCTATACCACCGAGCTGCGCCTGACGTACGCGATGCCCGATCCGGTGACGGGGGGGCCCGACCCGTCGGCCTACCTGCGCCTGTACAACGACGCCCGCCAGGCCGAAGCCACCCACTGCTACGTGGGCCGGCGCTGGCAGGACGTCATCGGCATGTACCCGCCGCCGGCACAGGTGATCGGGCATCGGATGCGGATGAACACCTTCCTCGGAAAGTGGCTCGAATACCTCGCCGACCGGGGTCACGGCACGGCGACGCTTCGGCCCTGCGAAAAAAATTGCGACGGACTCGCACAGACCGCTTGACGACTTTCGAAACCGTCCCTAAGCTTGTCGACTTTCCAGCACGTGGGGCCATAGCTCAGCTGGGAGAGCGCTACAATGGCATTGTAGAGGTCGCCGGTTCGATCCCGGCTGGCTCCACCACTTCAAAGGTTGTTCGTTACCCGGCTGAGTGAAAGCAGCCGAACCCGGTGCGACCAACCACTGCGTCCCCATCGTCTAGAGGCCTAGGACACAACCCTTTCACGGTTGCGACCGGGGTTCGAATCCCCGTGGGGACGCCACTTTACGCAGTACGACGAAGGCCACCTCCGGGTGGCCTTTTTCGTTTCCGGCATTCGGGTGGCTTCGGGCACCTCCAGTGGATCAGTGTCCGTCGTGCCCTTCGTGTGTCGCGGGGTGACTTCCACCTTCCTGCTGGTGCCTGGCGAACTCCGACGTGCTCCCATCGTCGCGAACCAGTTCGACGGTGTAGGGCTGCGTCAGGCCATCGGGCATCTCCATGCCCGGCGACCCGGCGGGCATCCCCGGCACCACCAGGCCCTTCGCGTCCGGCCGCTCGGCCAGCAGGCGCTTCACGTCCTCGGCCGGCACATGGCCTTCGATGAAGTAGCCATCGACCTCGGCGGTGTGGCATGAGCCCTTGCCCAGCGGCACGCCAACACGCTCCTTGATCGGATTGACGTTGTCGGCATTGCGCACTTCGACTTCGAAGCCGGCCGCCTGCATGTGCTCGACCCATAGGCCGCAGCAACCGCAGCTGGCGCTCTTGTGCACCAGCATCCGGGGCAGGGCAGGGGTCGCCGTTGAAGCGCCGGCATCCGGCTCGTTCGCTGCAATCGCCGCCGAGGTCGTGCCGCCGGCTGCCGTGGAAACAGGAGTGGCCTCGGTCGACGCGGTGGCGCCGTCGGTAGCCTGCGGCGTGCGCGCGCAGGCGGAGAGGACCGTCATCAGGCCCAGGGTCAGGACGGCGAGGTTCAGGCTGGTGTGCTTCATGGTCGCGTTCTCTCGTTGAATCGCAGTCGTGCAGTGATGGTGGCCGGACGCAACAAGGGAGCGTCAATGTTGATGATCGTGCCCGTCATCGGCCGTGTCCGGGGCTGTCTCGGGAAGGGCGGCTTGCGGAGCCGGGTGCGACTCGACGGTGCCGTCGGCATGGCGATGCTCGATAACCTCGCCTGCGTCGCCATCTGCACTTGCTCCGTGATGGCCGGGGTCACCGTCGCCCTGGTGCGGGTGGGTCTCGCCGCCGCCATGGTCATGGCCGCCGCTGCCGGCGACCATCGCCCGGTACTGGTCCGCATCCATCGACGGCATGGCCTGCAGGAAGGCAACCATGTTCCAGATGTAGGCGTCGTCCATGCTGCCGCCCCATGCCGGCATGCCCGATGCCTTGATGCCGTGTTCGATCACCCAGAAGGCCTCGGCCGCCTCCACCGCGGCGCGGCTGAGGTCCGGCGGCGGCGGGTACAGGCCCCGGCTCATTTCCGTTGCCGCCATCCCCGGGGCGAGATGGCACCCGGCGCACATCGCGTCGTAGTTGCCGGAGCCCTGGCGGATCCGCTCGGGGTCGGCCAGGTCCGGCGGCTCAAGGCCCGCTGCGCGCACTGTGATGGAGCGCGAGCGCGCAGCCTCGATCACCGCATGGACCGGCGCCCAGTGCGGGTCGTCGGCCGCTACGTTGTAGGCGCCCGACCAGACCACGCCGGCCGCGACCAGCGCGCCCAGCCCGACCATCGCTGCGGCCGTCGCCAGGCTTGTCTTCAAGGGGCCGGCCATCAGAACCACACCCGCACACCGGCGACGAACAGAGTGTCGTCACCGGGTTCGCCTTCAGCGCGATGGTAGTCCGCCGTGCGGCCGAACACGCGCTCGCGCACGATGCCGACGTACGGCGCGAATTCCCGGCGGACCTCGTAGCGCAGGCGCAGGCCCGCCTCGGCCTTGGACAGTCCCGAGCCGATGCCGCGCGCCGGGTCATCCTTGCCGTGGAACTCCAGTTCGACCAGCGGCTGCAGGATCAGCCGGTTGGTGAAGAGCACTTCGTACTCGACTTCGATGTTGGCTGCGGTGTGGCCGGACTCGCCGACGTAGCCGGTGGCCGACACTTCGAACATGTACGGCGCCAGGCCCTGCACACCCAATGCCGCCCAGGTCCGTGACGGCCCCGGCTCGAAGTCATGGCGTACGCCGGCCACCACGTCCCACCAGGGGGTGACGCTGCGGCCGTACAGGACCTCGAGGTCGGCCGACTCGAATTCACCGTCGGCGCGCTCACCCTCGCTGCGCAGCCATACCCGGTTGATGTCACCACCGAACCACGCCTGCGCCTCCCACGCCTGCCCGCGCCCGTGATCGCCGTCGGTGGCTTCCAGGCGGTTGAACAGGACGTACGTGTTGAACTCGGGCGCGTGCTCCATGTGGTGCGTAAGTGGGGGGAAGGCCGCGGCACGGTCGGCATCAGTGACGGGAGGGATCGGTTCGAGCGGCTGCGACGGGGCAGGGGAGGCGCCGTGCCCCATCTCGGAGTGGTCCATCTCGGAGTGGTCCATCTCGGAGTGGTCCATCTCGGAGTGGTCCATCTCGGAGTGGTCCATCTCGGAGTGGTCCATCTCGGAGTGATCCGTCTCCGAGTGATCCGTCTCCGAGTGATCCATCTGCGAGTGGTCCACCCCCGAGTGGTCCATCTCCGAGCGGTCGGCGCCCGAGTGGCCCTCGTGCCCGCGGTCGCTCGATTCGGCCGCCGGCGGCTTGGGCGGTGCTTCCGGCTCCACGCCGTGCTGCGAATGATCCTGGGCCAGCGCTGGGGGGACGGCGGCCACCGCCAGCGACAGCGCCAGGACTCGATGCTTCCAGGTGCGCTGCGTGCTCATTCCTCGATCCTCACTTCGCGCATCATCCCGGCTTCCATGTGGTACAGCAGGTGGCAGTGGTACGCCCAGCGGCCCAGCGCGTCGGCGCGCACGCGGTAGCTGCGCTTCGTGCCGGGCGGCATGTCGACGGTGTGCTTGCGCACCATGAATTCGCCGTTCTCGTCCTCCACGTCGCTCCACACGCCGTGCAGGTGGATGGGGTGCGTCATCATCGTGTCGTTGACCAGCACGATGCGCATGCGCTCGCCGTAATTGAGGCGCAGCGGTTCGGCGTCCATGAACTTCTGGCCGTTGAACGACCAGGCGAACTTCTCCATGTGGCCGGTCAGGTGCAACTCGATTTCGCGACCGGGCTCGCGGCCGTCGGGATCCTGGAACAGGCTGCGCAAGTCGCCGTAGGCGAGCACCTTCCGGCCGTTGTCGCGCAGGCCGATGCCCGGGTCGGACAGCTTCGGTTCCGGCGTCATCGTCTGCATGTCGATCAGCGGATTGCCGTCCTCGCTGGCCGGATGCGACTGCATTGCGCCGCCGCCATGCGTGTCGTGCCCGCCGTGTCCCATCGAAGCGCCGCAGCCGCCCTCCATACCTTTCATGCTGGCACCGCAGCCGCCTTCCATGCCCTTCATCGCGGACATGTCGTGGCCACCGTGGCCCATGTCGGCCATCGTCAGGAGCGGCCGCGGGTCGCGTGCCGGGATCGGCGCTTCAAGCCCATGACGCACCGCCAGCGTGCCGCGCGCATAGCCGGTCCGGCCCATGTCCTGGGCGAAGATCGTGAAGGCATCCTGCCCGCTGGGTTCGACGATCACGTCGAAGGTCTCGGCCACCGCGATGCGGAACTCCTCGACCGACACCGGGTGGATCGGCAGCCCGTCGGCGGCCACCACCGTCATCTTCAGGCCGGGGATGCGCACGTCGAAGTACGTCATCGCCGAGCCGTTGATGAAGCGCAGCAGCACCTTCTCGCCGCTGCGGAACAGGCCGGTCCAGTTGCCGCCCGGCGCAGCGCCGTTCATGAGGTAGGTATAGGTATGCGCGTTGACGTCGGAAATGTCCGTGGGCGTCATGCGCATCTCGCCCCACATCTTCCGGTCCTCGATCGTCTCCGCCAGCCCCATGCGCCGCACGTCGCGGATGAAGTCGCCGACGGTGGGCTTGTAGTAGTTGTCGTACTCGGAGAACTTCTTCAGCCGGCGGAAGAGGGCGCCCGGGTCGAGGTCGGTCCAGTCCGAGAGCAGCACCACGTGCTCGCGGTCGAACGCATAGGGCAGGGGCTCGATCGGGTCGATCACGATCGCCCCGTAGAGGCCCGCCTGCTCCTGGAACAGCGAGTGGCTGTGGTACCAGTACGTGCCCGACTGCTTCAGCTGGAAGCGGTACTGGTAGGTCTCGCCGGGTTGGATGCCGTCGAAGCTCATGCCCGGCACGCCGTCCATGTTGGCCGGCAGCAGGATGCCGTGCCAGTGGATGGACGTCATCGCATCCGTCAGGCGGTTGGCCACGCGCAGCGTGACCGTATCGCCTTCGCGCCAGCGCAGGATGGGGGCGGGCAGCGAGCCGTTGACCGTCATTGCCGGGCGCGTGCGGCCGGTGAAATTGACCGGCGAGGTACCGATTGAAAGGTCGAAATCGGTGCCGGTCAGGACGGGCACGGCACCTGCCGCCCGGCCGGCAGCAGCCCAGGCCGGACCGCGCCAGAGGCCGAGCCCGGTGGCAACGCCACCAGCGGCCAGGCCGGTCACGAACCGGCGTCGCCCGATGTCGAGCGGATGTGGGGAGTGGGATTTCATGCGTTACCTCGATGCGGGTGCGGGCCGGAAACGCACACCGGGCGCTGCGCGCCAGGACGATGGGTTCAAGCCTGCGAAAACGGATCGCCCGCGGCGAATGGCGTGCCGCCGGGCGCGTGCTGCGTCGCCGGGAGGTCAGGCGATGGGTGGCCGGTTCAACCGGGCACGGGGCGAGGCGATGCGCCAAGTGTTGGCCGAGCTGGCGGGCGCATCGCCGTATCGAGCCGGGACGACGACCGCCCTGGCTGTTGCAGCGGGCGCCGAGAGCTGCGCGCAATCGCACTCGCAGCCCATGTCGCTACCGCAGCAGTCGCCTGCAGCCGGAGCGGTGTCCATTGCAACCGGGCCGTCATGGTCGCCGGCCATTGCCGCATGGGCATGGGCATCGGACGTAGTCGGCTTCGCCGCCGTGTCCGAAGGCGCCGCCATGTCACGGCATGCCGACTTCGGGCCCGCATCCTGCACGGTCCCGGCCGCATCGTGCGCAACGACTGCAGCGTGTCCGGCATGCCCATGGGTCGCCGCCATCGCACGCGCCGAAAGCCCCGGACCGGTGAGAACCAGTGCGAGGATCAGCAGGATGCGGCCAGCGGAGGCGAGGAGTGGATGCATGGGACAACCAGGAGCAGGACCGTGTCCGCTTTCACAATCGCAGTACGATGGAAAGCGAACAAAAACAGCTAGTTAGGATTCTGGGGGTACGGATTTGCAGTTGACGGAGTGGACAGAATTGTGTATCCCATTCTACGTGTCTAAACGAGGGCACGCTGGTGGTCGAGGCTGGTCCACAGTTTAACCCGCGAAAGATCGGCGGCGCTGAGTTCCGCCGCTCGAATGTCTTCGTGGCGTGGTCGGCCAAGAGCAATCGTCACGTCCACCTGATAGGCCCGAGCCAGTACGACGCGTGGCTGTTGATCGAGTTCGATCCCGATATTGCCTGGTTCTGCGAGCGACCTCCTATCTTCATCGATCTGCTACCCCTAGAGGGCAAGCGGCGCGCTCTAGACTTCTGGCTGAAGCGGCAATCAGGCCGGCAAGCCGGTGTCGTGTTGTACGACATAAGGTCGACCCGCGATAAGGCTCTTAGCCCCGACCTCCTGAAGCGGTCGATCGAAGGATCCAAGTTGACATGCGAGGTATGGCAGGCTGCCGATCTGCAAAGTCGAGCCACGTACGTCCGGAACCTAAAACAGCTGCAACCTTTCGTCGCCATGGAGCACAGTTCGGACGAGGAAATTGAAGTTGCTGTGGTGGCTCACCTGAAAAAGGTTCGGACGGCTAGTTGGTCGGAGTTGACCAGATTGTTTGCGTCTCGATTTGAGGGATACGTCAACACGGAACTAGCTCGTCTCATCCACCGTGGGCTGGTGAAAGCCGATCTATATGAACACCCGTTAGCGTCTACTACGGTGCTGCGTCTCCCATGAGCATAGCGGAGCGACTGGCCCTCGCACCCGAGTTGCGGGACACGAGCAACTGGGATCGGCCTCGTGATTCGGACGTACCTGAAGATTCCGTCAGAGAGTATCATAGAAGAAAGAATAGCCTGACAGCGTACTTGAACGGCGCCTCCTTCGCGACTATCAAGAGGGACTATGGCTACAGTAAGAGTCAAGTCTACAGGATGCTAAATCGATGCTTGGCGACACGACCAAGCGGCGTGATGTACGGCTTTTTTGCGCTCATTCCCGGATTGACGATCTCCGCTTACAAGCGCACGGCACCCGTTAACCCCAAGTTCGCAGGACAGCGAAGGGGCTTTGCAGGGGCCTTTATGCATCTGTTGGCGGAGCACGAGGAATTGTACGGCTACGTCGAAAAACATGTTCGTAAAGCGGCAGGGAGATCTTCATCTGTTCTTGCCAAGGCAATCCGTGTCGAATTTCTCAAGAAGTGCGCGAAGTTCCGCGCCCCGAATCAGTATCCCTTCAATACTGAAGACCAAGGTGCCCGCGCTCTAGTTCGGTTTATCGAGCGAATGCGACAGGAGCAATGCGCAATCGAAGCTAGCGCTGAGGGCGAAGCCGCCCTGGAGCAGCCGCTCACGGGGCAGCCATCGGGTGCGCAGCAGTTGCGCCCATTCGAGGAGATAGAGCATGACGGTCACAATGGGGATTTCTATTTTGTCATTAAGACTCCCGGCCTGCGGGGAGAATGGATTTACACGACACCCATGCGACTGTGGCTCCTGATAGCTGTCGATCGAGCAAGTCGAGCGATTCTGGGTTATTCGTATCGACTGGGAAGTACCAACTACCCGGCGATCTCTGTAATGCGTTCTTTCGCTCATGCACTCGTTCCGTGGGAGCCAAAGGCTCTAACGCTGCCGCATCTCAGGTACAAAGACGGCGCAGGCTTTCCATCGGGCGTTGCCCCTCAAGCTAGAGGTCGACTCATAGATCTCGTCTGCTTAGACGGAGCTAAAGCCAATACTGCGAATTTCACGATGGGCGGACTGACCACGGCGATCGGCGCTACCGTAAATTATGGCCGCGTGCGATTTCCAATTGCGCGCCCATTCGTAGAGCGATTGAATCAAACACTCGAGACGCATGGATTTCGACGACTTCCGATAGGCTTCGATCCTAAAGCTCCAGCAGAAGAAAGAAAGCGCGCTTTGAAAGCCGCCAGCGAGCACGCGGTGACCATCGAAGAGCTTGAGCAAATCATCGACGTGATGCTCGCAAACTACAATTCCGATCCGCACGAGAGTTTAGTGAACCGCAGTCCCAACGAGTATATTCGGATGTGGGACGACCACGCGGCTTCACCGTTAAGACGCGTCGCTAACCCGGAGGAGTTGGCACGAAGATTGCTTCGAGTTGAGTTGATTAAGACAATTAGAGGTGGCGGAAGCTCGCACCGCGCGCCGTACGTTGAGCTATGGGGTGCTCGTTACACAAATGACGTGCTGCGAAAGGTGACCGATTCGATAGGCAAGAAGGTGCGTCTCGTTGTCGATGTGGACGGAGACATCCGACTGGTACGTGCCTACCTGAGGAGAGGCGGGAAAGAGTTCCCGCTAGGAATTCTAAAGGCAGGACCGCCATGGCATTTGACTCCCCACACTCTCGAGCAACGACAGATCGTGCGTCGCGCCAGAAGAACAGGGAAGCTTGTCGCCAAGCCTGGAAGCGACATGCTTCAGACGTTTAAAGAGATTCAGCAGCGTGAGGCAGAAGATCGCAAGTCAGCTACGAACCAACTCGTCAAAGCTGGAAGGATCGGGGAGCCTCAGAAGCTCAACCGAGAACTAGATGCTAAGGCGCGAGTACCAGAGAAGAATTGGATCAAGATCAAGTAGCGCGGAGGGCTTGTTATGCATCCGGTGGAGCTCGATACTTATGTCATGCCAACCAATGCGTTGGAGAATTTCATCAACGTGGTCGTCGGCTGGATTAATTCAAACGTAGTCGGCGCCCTCGTACCTGGGTTGCAACGGATAGGAAAGAGCTGGGCGGTAGATTATTTCGCATCGAATTACCGATAGTGGCTCGGGAACTCCGTTGGCGTGGTTTCGGCGGAAGTTCTTTTTCACAAGGCCGGTATCTCCGAAGGGGCCTTCTGGGGAGATTTGCTTAGTTCAATGGGGCGTCCAACTACGAAGCGCAGCCCTGATGACAGGCGGAAATTGTTTGTGGGTCGTTTGGTCGAGGTGGGAGCGCGTTCCGAGAAGAAGAAGGTCGTTATTTTCCTTGACGAGGCGCAGTTGCTAGACGATGCCCTCTTCAAGCTGCTGATTGGGGTTCACAACGAGTTATGGCGCACATATCGTATAAAGTGCGTTTGGATCCTCGTGGGTCAGCCTGAGCTCGATACAATAGTTACTACCTTCATCTCCGAAGGTAAGAGGCAGATTGTCGGCCGCTTCATGGCTGACACGTACGCGTTTCAGCCGCTTACCGGCATCACGGACTTTAAGGCTGCGGTGGATTGTTACGACCTGCACCTGCATTACCCCGCCGGCGGCCCGTCGTTCACGGCGCACTTCGCGCCTTTGCCTTGGGAGGCGGGCTACCGATTGTCCTCCGACGCACAGATGATCTATGAACGCATCGTTCAAGCCCGCTTGGATAACGGACTGCCTGAGGGTCAGGGAATGACCATGCAGGGCTTTACGACGTTATTGAATTCCATTCTGATAAACCTGCTTCCCAATCTGCAGGTAGGGGATAAGTTGCAAGACAAAGACGTCGACCAATCAATTGTTGCGACGAACTGCATGATTTTCGAGCAACAAGAGGCGTTGTTGGCGACTGCATCAGTGCATTGACCTCCTCCTGGGAGTTCGTGAGGTGCTTAGCCCGAATTTGCAGTGCGGTGTGCTGCGATCGCTCTGACCTCAACTTATGCTTGGGCGCTCTCTCAGCAGCGACTCCTCCAGTGTGGGAACAGACCAAAACGAGTCTTGCAATCCGCTAATGCCATAGGCAAAGCCGCGGGACAGTGCGGTATCCGGCCTGGGTTCTCGGGGTACAAAGGAGCAGTTGGTCCACCCGCCTTTGCTGACACCGCGTGCGCGCTTGACCAGTTCCTCAGCGATTGCCCGCCGGATGAGTTCGTCGGTTCGCTGCCACTGCAGCGCCAAGGAAGCCCCGTGCCTCACTGACGCCCATCCGCAATAGCGCCACTGACCAATGCTCAATCCTTGAACACAAGAGAACGCGCGCCCGACATCCAGGGCCCACTCCCCAGGAAAGCGGTGTCGAATCAATTGCGATGCCAGAAACCGCTCGGCCTCTGCTCGACCTAGGTTTTGCCACAGCCGTATGACCGCACCACCCGTTAGCGGCTGTAAGGCTACCTCCGCAAAGTAGTCCTCCAGGGCTTCTCCCAGTCGCGAGGGCTCGTACACATCCCACATCAGTCGCCACTGAAAGCCTTCAATCGGGGTGGTGCGGGTGTCGGACGCAACCGTCCATCTCCGCAGGCCTTCCGGAGCTCCAATGATCCCGAGGCGACCTAGATCATCCAGCAGCGCGATCGTCAGGTCCACGGAAGGCGCCACCGGGATGCGTTCGGTCTGGGCCGCCAGCAGGGCCCACAGCTGCAGGCTGGCGACAGGGCCCAGTTCTTCAAGGGAGCGCGGAGTGGACGCGCGCATCAAATGGGCCTGTAGGTTGAGGGGGCACTAAGAATAACTTAGTATGCAAGCCGCGAAAACTTCGCCAATCTGTCGCCCATGGGGGGCACAGTGGCGAAACAGGCAGCACCACCTTCGGTTTTTGCGCGGCGGCTGGCCGAGGCCCGGCAGCGGGCGGGCCTGTCGCAACGCGATCTGGGGTTGCTTGCCGGCATGGAGCCGTCCGTGGCCTCTCCCCGCATCAACCAGTACGAGCATGGCAAGCACGAGCCCCGGGGCGAGACGCTCCAGCGACTGGCCGAGGCCTTGGGCGTGCCTGCGGCGTATCTGCTTACGGACGACGAGTTGCTGGCCCGGCTCCTGCTCCAGTGGAAGGACCTCACCGTGCGCCAAAAGAAGCAGGTGCTCAAGGATGTGGAGGCGGCCCTGGCCGCCAAGGGCTGACCAGCGGGCAGGGCGCCGACATGCCAGAGCAGCACGTGCGATGCCCGCGATTTCGACCGGTACCCGCGATAAGGGGCCGTTATCGA
>MIDV01000046.1:41928-47144 GCA_001830245.1 Lysobacterales bacterium RIFOXYA1_FULL_69_10
ATTGCCAACCCGAGCGGATGTTCAGTTGGGGCATCACGCCCTACCTCTGTCTTCTTCGAGAAGCGGCGCTTGTCCTGAGAGCAGATAACATGACTGCTGGGCGGGATCGATGCAGCAGCGCAGCAACCAGGCTGCGTCGAGGCGTAAACCTAGGGAGCCCCAAGAATGGCTGGCCAGTCAGGCTGCAATATCAACTGTGCCACTTCAGTGGGTGCCTCGCTCAACCAGCGGTGTGCATGCGAAGTAGTCGACGTCTTGCGGCTGCACGAGTCGATCCGGGCCGCCTTCTCGGAGTCCATGTCTGACCCGGCCGTTCACGCACATCTGTTCTCTCGGTACGCCCTGTTCGTCGACCGTGCGGCGTTGGACGCCATGGGGCGAGTCGCGGCGGCGCTCTTCGAAGTTGCAGAGAATCCACGATACCGCGAGCGCGTCCTGCAATGGGCCCCCGACATCGCAACCCATTACCCGGGTTCGGCGGGTGGCGTCCTGGGGCTGGACTTTCACCTGACCGTCGACGGCCCGCGGTTGATCGAGGTCAACACCAATCCAGGCGGGCTGCTCCTCAATGCCGTGCTGCTCGATGCCGTGAGATCTTGCGCGCCGGCTGCGTGGACCACCTGGACCACGGCGACGGAGGCCCATAGCGCGGCTGTAGCCGCCTGGCTTGACGATGCCCGGCAGCAGTCGGGCCGCGCGCCGTCCCGTGTGGCCATCGTGGACAGCGCCCCGCGGGAGCAGTTCCTCTACCCCGAGTTCGAGCTGTACGCGGACGCATTCCGGGAGCACGGCGTGGACTGCGTGATACGCGCGCCCGAGGATCTGAGGTTCGGCCCGGAGGGGCTTGCAGATGCCGACGGCCCGATCGACATGGTCTACAACCGGTTGACCGATTTCGCGCTTGAGGAAGCTTCGCATGCGGACCTTCGTCAGGCTTATCTCGCAGGGGACGTCGCACTCACCCCGCATCCGCGTGCGCACGCGCTGTTCGCCGACAAGCGCAACCTGGCGGTGCTTGGAGACGCGGCTTTGCTCGGCGGGTTTGGGGTCGATGCGGGTTCGACAGCCCTGCTGGCCGAGGTGATCCCGACAACGGTTGAAGTCGTCCCCCGAAACCGGGATGCACTGTGGGCAGCACGCAACGGCTACTTCTTCAAGCCTGCAGCAGGGTTCGGCAGCCGTGGCAGCTATCGGGGCGACAAGCTCACGCGGCGAACGTGGGAGTCGATGGCGTCGGCGACCTACATCGCACAGGCCTTCGCGCCACCGAGCATGCGGATCGTGCATGGGGGCCAGTCCCTCAAGGCGGATGTGCGCTGCTTCGCGTCCGAGGCGGGTGTGCTGTTGTTCGCGGCCCGGCTTTATCAGGGCCAGACTACGAACATGCGCACCCCAGGTGGTGGATTCGCAGCGGTGCTCACGACGCCACTGATCGGCGAGTAATCCTGGCTGGGGCCGCCCTGGCGGTATGCCGTGGACTACAGCCAGGCCAATGCTGATTCGGCCAGCTCGCGTTCCTCATCGATCGCGACGTTCCAGATGGCCGGCCCGCTCGCGGCATCGATCCGCGTGGCCCCAGCATCGTTGTCGTCAGGTGCCAGCGCCAGGCCAAGCCAGCCCAAGCGCGCGATGATCCGCGCCCGCAGACCCGGCGCGCGGTGGCCGATGCCGCCGGAAAAGACGACATGGTCGAGTCCGCCGATTCCCGTGGCCATGGCCGCGATGGACTGCGCGATCCGGACTGCGAAGAGGTCCACGGCAAGCTGGGCCTGCGGGCCCGGATCGGCAAGCAGCACGCACATATCGCCGTGCCCGGCGATGCCGGCAAGACCTGCAGTGCGGGACAAACCGTCCTCAATCGCTTGCGCGTCCAGCCGTTCGTGCCTGAGCAGGTACAGCAACGCACCGGGATCGAGATCCCCGGAGCGGGTAGGGCTCGGGATTCCCCCCAGCGGAGTGAGCGCCATGGTGGTGTCGCGGCTCCGACCGTCCTCGACGGCGCAGACGCTGCAACCACCCCCCAGATGCGCGAAGACGGCGCGGCTCCGCAGGATTCCGGCGTCCTGGCTGGCCACGACTCGCAGTGCAGAGGCGAAGGCGAGTCCGTGGAAACCGTAGCGGCGGACGCCCAGCGCATCCCATGCTTCGGGGATGGGCAGGCGCTGGCTCCAGGGTGCGAGTGTCACGTGGAAGTCCGTGTCGAAGGCCACGCCCTGGCGGGCTTGCGGCCAACGCAGGCGCGCGGCACGCGCGAACGCGAGGGCGACCGGCTGGTGCAAGGGTGCGAATGGCACCAAGGCATCCAGTTTCGCAAGTACATCTTCGTCGAGCTCGCTGGCGTTGCGTAGGTCGCCGCCATGTACGATTCGGTGGACCACCACGTCGGGGCCGGGCGCCGGTATCGACAATATTTCGAGCAGGGTGGCAAGTCGCTCTTGCGCATCCGCGCCGACGGCAATCTCGGCCCGGGAGCGCTCCACGACGCGTGGCTGCGCGCCTGGCCCCTCAGCGTGCAACAGATAGCACGCGCCCTTGAGGGTGGACGAGCCAACGTTGAGTGCCAGAAGCCGGCGCGTGGTCATAGGTGTCGCCAGTTCATGTTCATGGGGACCGTACCGCCCGGCGCAACAGCTGCGCATTGATCGCCACCACGATGGTGCTCAGCGACATGAGCACTGCACCAAGCGCGGGTTGCAGCATGATCCCCCATGCAGCGAGAACGCCGGCAGCGAGCGGGATGGCGACGATGTTGTACCCGGCGGCCCACCACAGGTTCTGGATCATCTTGCGATAGGTCGCCTTGCTCAATGCAATGATCGCAGGGACGTCGCGCGGGTCGCTGCGCACAAGTACGACGTCGCCAGCCTCGACCGCGACATCCGTCCCTGTGCCGATGGCGATGCCGACGTCGGCTGTGAGCAGCGCCGGCGCGTCATTGACGCCGTCGCCCACCATCGCGACGCGCTTCCCTTGGGCCTGCAGTTCCTCGATCTTTGCCACCTTGTCCTCTGGCAGGACCTCGGCGAAGACGGTGTCGATATTGAGCTCCTTCCCGACCGCATTGCCGACTGCGGTGGAATCACCAGTCAGCAGCACAACCTCCAGTCCGTTGTCGTGCAGACGCTTGACCGCATCGAACGATTCGGGACGGATGGCGTCAGCGATCGCGAACACGGCGAGCACCCGGTCGCCTTCCACCAGATAGGTTGCAGACTGCCCGTCAGCTGCCGCTGATTCGGCGGCCCGGCGAAGCGTCTCCGGCGGCTCAACCGCGAGCATTCTCAGGAGCGCTGGCCCGCCAACGTGAAGCAAGCGCTCCTCGACGACTGCGCGTACGCCGCGCCCCGGCATGGACTTGAAGTCCTGCGACATCGGAACGTCGATGCCACGTTCATTTGCGCTGGTCATCAATGCCTGCGCGATAGGATGCTCGGCATCGCGCTGGACGGACGCAGCCACGCGAAGCACCTCGTCGTCGGTGAATCCCTCGGCGGCGGTGGTCTTCACGACGCGGTGCGAACCAAGGGTGAGCGTGCCTGTCTTGTCGAACACGACCGTGTTCAGCAGACGGGCCTCTTCGAGGCCGCGTCGATCGCGCACGAGAAGACCGTTCCGAGCGCCAATCGTGGTCGAGATGGCGGTCACCAGCGGGATGGCCAGGCCCAGCGCATGGGGGCAGGCGATCACGAGCACGGTCACTACGCGCTCGATCGTAAAGCTCCACGGTCGACCGAGGAGTGGCCAGACGATGGCGGTGACGGCGGCGGAGACGATGGCGATGATCGTGAGGTAGAACGCCGCCCGGTCGGCCAGGGCCTGGGCTCGCGAGCGCGACGTTTGGGCCTGCTCGACGAGCCGCATGATGCCCGCGAGCGCGGTCTCGTCGCCGGTCCCTGTCACTTCGACACGCAGCGAGCCCTGTCCGTTGACGGTACCGGCGATTACGCGGTCGCCCGCCGCCTTGTCCATCGGCTTGGACTCACCGGTGATCATCGCTTCGTTGACGGCGCTGGTCCCTTCCTTCACGACGCCGTCGGCGGGGATGCTCGCGCCAGGTCTGATGAGCAGCAGGTCACCCCGTGTCAGCTCTGCGACTGGGACTTCCTTCGTGGTACCGGACTCATCCAACCGCACCGCCATGTCCGGCAGCAGCTTCGCCAGCTCCTTGAGAGCGCCCTGTGCCTGGTTGATCGAACGCATCTCGATCCAGTGGCCAAGCAGCATGATGGCCACCAGCGTCGCCAGCTCCCACCACAGGTCCAATCCCTCGACAACGCCGAGCGTGACCAGCGCGCTGTAAAGGAAGGCAACGGTGATCGCCAGCGAGATCAGCGTCATCATGCCCGGCAGGCGATTTCGCAGCTCGTGGTATCCGCCGCGGAGGAACGGCCAGCCGCCGTAGAAGTACACGATCGTGCCGAACACCGCCGGGATGAAGGCCGATCCCGGGAACCGTGGTGCGGTGTAGTCGAACCAGTGCTGGATCATCCCGCTCCAGACCACGGTGGGGGTGGTCAGCAGCAGCGTGAGCCAGAACTTGTCGCGGAAGCTCGCCACACTGTGGCCGGCATGCTTATCGTGCCCGGCATGGACGTCGCCATCGGCGCCCTTGGTGGGATGCGGCGGTCCCTCGCCATGCGCCTGATGATTGTGTTGATGGTGGTGTTGTTTCATGGATCTTTTCTCAAGGCCGCACTGATTCAATGATGCATCACCGGTGAGATGGATTAACCGGCGGACCGACTTCGCGCTCTCCGAATCAGCGTGCGCACGCCCAGCACCGCTTGACGTGCAAAGCCGGTGTCTGTTGATCGGCCAGGCTCTGCCGGGCGCCAGACGACGTCGGTGCGCACTCGGGGCTCTGGATTTGCGGCGATGCTCAAGGCGCACTAGCGATGAGCATGGGTTATCCACAGGACAGATCGGCCGAACGCCATGGCCGTCATTGGCCAGGGTCAACCACGTCGGGTCATGTCCATACGCCCGGTCAGACGGCGTGGCGAGCCGCGGTCCGGCGCGACGCCAGCGCGATGTAGACCATGACGCTGAGCAAGGCGGCATAGAAGCACCAGACCGAGATGAACCAGCGCGCATACACCAGATAGGTGAACCCCGCCGATGCCAGTGCCAGCACGCCGAACCAGCGGATCACCGGCTGGCTCGACATGCCCAGCCCGACCGTCGTCGCGGCAAGGTACAGCGTCAGCGATATCGGC
>MIDV01000046.1:47152-77305 GCA_001830245.1 Lysobacterales bacterium RIFOXYA1_FULL_69_10
GTGTGGCGATCGGTACGCGAGGTGGCCTCCGGTGGGGACCACCTCGATCGGCGTGGCGACCATGCCGAAGAGCAGGAACAGGGCGCTCAGAAAGCCCGCGACACCAAGCAGCGCCAACACGTGGCGCCGCCACGGCACAGGCTCCAGTGCACGCACCGCCCAGGGGATGAAGACGGGCCAGACCAGGTGGGAGAAGACCGAATAGACCTGTGTTGCCCAGGCGCGCAGGGTGGGTGCGTCCCACGGGTAACTCATCCATACCAGGCCTTCCGTCGCCTGCTGGGCAGCGAACAGGAGCGGGATCAGGGCGAACATGCGTTCGCCGGGCGTGTGCGCGGCCCGCAGCGCAAGCACGCCGATGCCGGTGAGTGCGACGCTGGCGGTGAAACTGGCCGTGGCGGAAAAGCACATGGTGACCTCCTGTCAGCGGGGCGCGACGTAGCCGCCTGGCACGCCGTCGCGGGAAAGGACAAGCTGCCAGAGTTGCGCGTTGCGGCTGCGGAACGCGGCCATGCTGGCGTGCAGGTAATAGCGCCACATGCGGCGGAAACGTTCGTCGTAGCGGGCCGGCAACCGTGACCAGGCAGCTTCGATGTTGCGGCGCCAGGCCTCCAGCGTCCGGTCGTAGTCGGCACCGAAGTTGTGCCAATCCTCGTGCACGAACAGACCCTCGCTCGCGGCCGTTATCTGAGCCGCTGAGGGCAGCATCGAATTGGGAAAGATGTAGCGCTCGATCCATGGGTCGGTGCGGTCGGTCGACCGGTTGGTGCCGATCGTGTGCAGCAGCGTGAGGCCATGCGGCCGCAGGCAGCGGTGCACGGTTTCGAAGTAGGCGCGGTAGTTGCGTACGCCCACGTGCTCGAACATGCCGACGGAAAACACTCGGTCGAACTCGCCTCCCACATCGTGGTAGTCCTGCACGCGGATCTCGACGGGAAACCCGGCACAACGCTCGCGCGCGAAGTCCGCCTGCTCCCTGGAGATGGTCAGGCCCACACCGCTGACGCCGTAGTGCTCGGCGAAGTGGCGCAGGGCCTCGCCCCAGCCGCAGCCGATGTCGAGCACACGCATGCCCGGCGCGAGCTGCAGCTTGCGCGCGATCAGGTCGAGCTTGGCGACCTGTGCGGCGTCGAGCTCGGTCGCCTCGCTCCAGTACGCGCAGCTGTAGACCAGGCGCGCGCCGAGCATGGCGCGGTAGAGATCGTTGCCCAGGTCGTAATGGCGCTCGCCGACCTCGAAGGCGCGCCGGCCGCGCTGGCGATTGAACAGCCGCGCACGCAGGGCGTGCCAGCGGTCGGCCCAGCCGATGACGGCCTCATCCAGCCGCGCACGCAGCAGGCGCGTGAGCATCTGGTCCAGCGCCTCGCAGTCCCAGGCGCCATCCATGTAGGCCTCGCCGAGCGCGAGCGAGCCGTTCCGCAGCAGGCGGGGAAACACGCCGGGATCGTGGACGCGCATGTCCCAGGGGCGCGGCCCGTCGACAAGCACGTCGGCGCGTGCAAGGACAGTGGCGACGGCCGCCTGGCCAGGGACCGGACGGCGCGTCGGCGGCGTGGCATGGGGGACGTTGCCGGGCGGCGCAGCGCGGTCGGCAGCAGGAAGAGTGGTCTGGGACATGGTCATCGCTCCTGAGTCGATACGGAAAGTGGAAGCCCGGCCGGTGCGCGGCGTCGTGCAAGCGCGAGCATGGCCGCGGCAAGCAGGATCAAGAGGAGGGTGGCCAGCACAATCTTTCCGGCAAGGGTGACGGCGAACGCGAAACCGCCGGCAAGACTGCCAAGCGCCTGGCCGGCACCCGTGAACGAAGCGCGCCACCCCAGGCTGGTGGCCTCGGCGGCCCCCGCGGCTCGGGAGGTCCAGTAGACGAGCGCCGGCTGCAGCACGCCGCTACCTGCCGCCACGAGGACCAGGCCGAGCGCACCCGGCCACCTGCCGCCGAGCCAGGCGAGCAATGCGAGGCCGGCAGCGGTGGCGACAAACGAGGGCGCCACCCAGTTGAATGCGCGCAACGGGTCGTGACGCGGACGGAACACGAGCGACTGGGCGAGCAGCATCACCACGCCGCAGCCGGTGAACATGAAGCCGAGTTCGCGCGCCGACAGACCATCCGCGCCCCCCTGCGTCGCAAGTCCCACTTCATAGACACTCATTGCCGCAGCCGCCAGTGCGGCCAGCAGAAGCAGCACGACGACGTCGCGATGGCGCGTGGGCGAACCCGGACCGGCCACGACGATGGTGGCTGACCCGGTCGCCGGCAGCTGCGCCGCGGCTGCCAGCACGAGCACGGCGGCGCCGACCAGGACCGGGCCGACCAGGCTGTCGTCAGCCGCTACAACGCCGCCCACGCCCGGGCCGAACAAACTGCCGACCAGCGCGGCGCGGGTCAGGTCCGACAGGCGCTGCGAGCGGTCGCCCTCGCTGCCAGCGGCGCGCGAAGCGGCGGTCTGCAGGGCCGGGAGTGCGGCGCCTGCGAAGATGCCCTGCAGGCCGCGCGCCAACAGCAGCACCGTCGTTTCCGAAGACCAGAGGAGCATGATCATCGCCGCGGCCTGGCCGAGCAGGCTGAAGCGCACGAGCAGGTGTGCCGGGAGTTGTCGACAGACCCGTACCCAGATCGGTGCCGTCACCACCATGGCGGCGCTGTAGACCGCCATCAACTCGGCGATCGCGCGCGCCGGCGAAGGCGACGAAGCCACCACCGTGGGCAGGACCGGCAGCACCACGCCGTAGGCGAGCGCGACCGCTGCGCTCGCCGCCAACCCCGGCCGCGCGCTCGCGATGCCGACGGGTTCGCGTCCGGCCATCACGCGATCGCCTCGGCGCGGACGGCTTCCGGCCGCACCGCTTCGCAGAGGGCGTCGATTACCCCATGGCAGGCGCCCGGATCGCGCAGCCACGGATGATGGTCGGCATCCAGCGTCACATGGCGCCAGCGCGGGAAACGCGCCGCCAGCTCGGTCACGCGCGCAGGCGGTGCCGTCGCATCACGCAGGCCGTGCACACACGTCACCGGCAGGTCCGGTGGCAGAGCGGCCGCGTCGCCCCGCACGTCGTGCTGGTAGAGCACCTCCCACAGTGACGTGGTGGACGAGGCCATGTTGTGCAGCACCAGGTCGCGCGCGACTTCGGCCGGAACGTTGCGCACCAGGTAAGACAGCCAACGGCCCGCCACGCGGCGAGTGACCAGGCACGCGAGCGCGGTCGCCAGCATGTTCGTGTAGACCCAGCCACCGCGCTGACTGGCGAACCATTCGATCGCGCCAGCGCGCGAGCCGTAGTCGGGCAGGCTGAACAAGCACAGCGCCTGGACCCGGTCGGGGTGGCGCGCGGCCAAGGCGAGCGCCAGCGCCGCGCCGAGCGAATGGCCGACGAGGACCCGCGGCGGGCCGGCCTGGAGGGTGCGTGCGAGCGCGTCGACGTGCCGCTCGACCGTGTAGCGGCACCAGGGCCGGGGCGAGTGCCCGAACCCGTAGAGATCGACCAGTTCGGTCTGCGCATGCCGGAACGCCGGTGCCACCGGCGTCGAGGTCCAGTAGCGCGTGGTGCCACCCAGGCCCGGCAGGAACGTCACCCGTAGCGACCCCCGGCCGAGAGACTCCACATGCAGGCGTTCGGGAAGACCGGGATGTGCCGGGTCGGCAAAGCCTGGCAGCGTGGTCATGGATTGTGCGCCAGCGTATAGGAGAAGCGGGCGACGATCAGTTCGGGCTCGCCAGGCACGCGCACGGTGGTGGTGAAGACGTAGCGCCCCGGGCCCGCGAGTACGAACACGGCGCCGTGGCTCATCGAGCCGTTGATCGACATCGCCCCGAGCGTGCGACTTATCGTCTGCCCGGCGATCGGCACGGTCGCCACGACCTGCACGTTTGTCGGACGCACCCCGTCGCGCATGCGCTCGACGACGACCAGCAGGTGATGTTCGCGCGCATAGTCCCCGCGCGGCAATCCGTGCGCGTCGCGCGGACCGGGGCTGTGGGTTCCGATCGAGGGCGCAGCAATCGCGCTGGGCACCATGCCGAAATACAGCGTGTATCCATCGATATGCTGGACTGGACCCGCCATGGGCGCCTCGGTGGCGGACGCGCTGCCGACGGCCAGGGACAGCATGCCGACGAGGGACAGGACAAGGCGACGTTTCATGGCGGTTCCTCCGGACATCAGTGGCGTTGTTGCGCTTACAGGTGGCCTGATCGCCCTATGGCAACGACGAGCCGCAGCGACAGGAGCGCTGCGCAGGCGAACGCGATGACGGACAGCCATGGCAGATGTCCGGCCAGCAGCGGACCGGTGCTGTGCAGGGCGAGCAGGGAGCCGCTCACGTACAGGCCCAAGGTCACCAGGGCCAGCGCCAGCCGGTTGCCGGTGCGCGCAAGCGCCTCGTGCGTGGGAGCCAGGCCGTGGTGGTGCACCGAGAACGCGGGTCGTCCGTCACTCAGCTGTGCCTGCCGCAACAGGTCGGTGGCGATCTGCGGCAGCTGGCGGGCGGTGCGTGCCAGCCGCATCGCCAGCGGACGGCGCGCGGGTCGGCTGGCGTCGACGATCGCCATGACGTCGGCTGCCTGCGCCGACAGCGTGCCCAGCAGGTCCATGTCCGGATCCAGTGCCCGCAGCGTGTTCTCGACCAAGAACAACGTGCGGATCAGGGCCAACAGGTGGGCGGGTAGCCGGAAGCCAGCGCCCTGCCCAATGCGTGCCACGCGCCAGATCGCCTCGGCAATGGACCATTCCGCCAGCGGGCGGCTGGCCATCTCGGCCAGGATCAGGTGGATCTCTCGCACATGTGAGCGTCGCTCGACCTGTGGCGGGAAGAAACCCAAGGCGATTGCCGCATCCAGCACGCCCTCGGCGTCGTCGGCCGCGATGGCCTCGACCATGCCGCCAAGCGCGAGGCGGGATGCCGGGTCGAGCACGCCGATCGAGCCGAAGTCATGCAGGCACAGGCGACCGTCGTCGAAGAAGAACAGGTTTCCAGGATGCGGATCTGCATGGAATACGCCGGCGCCGAAGAGCTGATGCACGTAGGCATCGAGCAACGCCCGTGCCAGCTCGGGAGCGGCCGCTGTCCCGTAGGCGGCCTCCAGACGGGTGCCGTGGCTTCGATCCTGGACCAGCACGTCGCGGGTGGCGTACGGCTCGACGACGTGCGGCTGGGTGATGCCGGGCAGCGCATCAAGCACCTTGGCCATGCGCCGCATGTTCTGCGCCTCGTGACGCATGTCGATCTCGTCGCGCAGGAATGCGCCTAGTTCGTCTACGAGTTCGAGCGGGCGGTGTCGCTTGAGGGGCGGCCAGATCCACTGGGCCACGCGCATTGTGCGCCGCAGGAGCCGCAGGTCGGCCTGCACCTGGGCATGGATCCCGGGGCGGGTGATCTTGACGACCACATCGCGACCATCCTGCATGCGCGCCGGATGGATCTGGGCCACCGACGCCGCGGCCAACGGCTTGTCATCGAAGCTTGCGAAGAGCGCGTCCACCGGCGCGCCGAACGCCTGTTCAACCATGCGTCTCGCCTCGTCCGCCGGAAACGCCGGCACGTCGCTGTGCAAGCGTGACAACGCCTCGCGATAAGGCGCCGGCAGCAGGTCCCAGCGCAGGCTCAAGCCCTGGCCCAGCTTGACGAAGGTGGTTCCCAGTTCCACCAAGGTCGTGCTGATGTACGCGGGCAGTCGTTCGGGTGCGCGCCGGCGCAGGCGCAGCACGGCGAACCCGAGCTTCAGTCAGGCCCAGGCGATCTGCCCTCCGCGCCGCACCGTGCCCGCCATCAGCGCGCGGTCCTGGCCGGCCGGCTCACGATGCCTGTCCCGTTTCCGGGCGCAGGACGGTGGCCGGATCGCCGCGACCATCCACTGCCGCCAGCTCCGCTTCGGACAACAGGCTGCCACGGGACTCGCCGAGGACGCCCGCGGCCGCGTCGACCACGTGCGCCCAGGTGCTGCGGTTGGCGAACAGCAGGCCGGGCACGTCCAGCGTGCCGCCGCGGTTGACGAAGCCCAGCGCCGCGGTGGTGGCCGGGCCGGTGTCGAGCCGGCGCAGGGCGCCGAGGAAGGGTTCGGGGCGGGTGTGGGTGACGAATACGCGCGGTCGGCCCACCGGGAACAGCGCCTGGACCGCGCTGTCGGAGTGCACGTACCGCGCCTCCTCCGGATCGCGCGGCGCGCGGAACCGGCCGGGCTCGCCGAGATAGACGATCGCGGCCGACACCCCGCGTTCGGCCAGGCGCGCCTGCGCGCGACGCACTTCCTGCAGCTGGTACGCGCCGGTGGCCACCAGCAGGATCGCCGCCGTCGCCGGATCGCCGGCCAGGCAGGTTGCGCCGGTCACGGCCAGCGCCTCGGCCTGCTGTGGCGTCAGCTCATGCGGCACCGGGCGCTTGGGGACGACCAGGGTGGTGACCGTGCCGCGTTGCGCGTAGGCGTGGGCGAGGGCCGCGGCGGCGCCATTGGCGTCCGGGGGAAACACCACGCGCGAAATGTCGGCCATTTCGCCCAGCAGCGCCTCGGCCATGGTCGGATCCTGATGCGACTGCTCGTTCTTCGCGTTCTCCCAGGTGTGGGAGGTCAGCACCAGGGGCACGCCCAGCCAGCCGGGCGGACGTCCCGCCTGCGCCTGATGGCGGGCGAAGATCAGCTCCTGGCGCACGGCGCCCAGCATCTTCGGTGCGAACGCCTCGTAGGTGACCACCAGGTTCAGCCCGCCCTTGTTGCCGAGTGCGGCGCAGACCACGGCTTCCTCGTTGAGCGCGGTGATGACCGCGCCGGTGGGCGATTCGGCGACGCCGGGCTCGGGCTCATGCACCCGGTGCTTCATCGCGTCCAGGGTGCGGTCGAGCTTGTTGCTGCGCAGCTCGTCGGGATTGCCCACGCGCACGCGTAGGCCCGGGTTCGCTTCGGCGATCGCGACGAACTGCTCGTCGAGCGCGGTCATCGGCGAGCTCTCGCCGCCGGCGTCGCGGTCGGCGATCGCTGGAACGCGGGGCGGGTCCACCTGGCGGTCGGCCAGCGCATGGTCGCGCTCGCGCACACGCTGCTGGAGATCGTGGCTGTTGAGTGCGGCAATGGCCTCATCGAGCTCGGACGCGGCCACGAACAGCGCCCCGGCGCCTTCATTGAAGAGCGCGCGTGCCTCGGCATCCTTCGCGGGATTCCCGGGAAGGGGCAGGTTGTGCGAGGCGTTGGTCCCGGCGCCGGGGAAGCCGAATCCCTTCACGGTTTCGGCGATGCCATAGGGCAGCCGCACGTCGATATCGGGGACCGCCGCGCCCGCTTGCAGGCGCGACTCCATCACGTGGATGCCCCACGCGATGCTGGCCGGATCGCGCCCGTCCAGGGCGATCGGATCAAAGCCGTTCAATCGCAGGTGCCGGTCCAACCATCGCTCGCCGCCCTGCTGGGTGATCTGACTGCGCTGTTCGATGCGCCGCCCGTTGAGGATGATGATCGGGCTGACCAGCCCGCTGTCCTCGGCACGCCACCAGCGCGGCGCCCAGTCGCTACCACGCTGTTCCTCGAACGCACCGTCGCTGAGGAAGGCCACCAGGCGTTCGTCCTTGAGCGGCGCATGCACGTACTGCAGTTCGGCGAAGCCGAGATAGCCGCCTTCCATCACGCCCCCGGCGGTGTGCGCATTGACGTGGGAGCCGAGGGGCGACGCCGGCGTTCCGTCCGGATTGAGGGTGTAGGCATAGAAGTCGCTTACGAACCGGCTCAGCCCTTCGCCGGTGCGGTCGTAACGTTCGGCGTGCCGGTCGGTCATGTTGCCAACCAGCACGTTCAGCGCGTCGATGGCGGCCACGCAGTGCCCCTGGCCCATCATCCACGCGCGGGTGACGCCATCCAGGGAATCCATCAGCAGGTAGCCGGCGTAGGCGGGCACCATGTTGAGGGACCCGCCGGTGTGGCCTTCAGGCGTGGTCTTGAAATCATCGACCTCCAGGGCCGCGCCGTCGGTACGAACGCGCTGGCTGTAGGTCATGTGCGCCACCAGCCACATGCCGGCGCTGGTGACGCGGTCGGCCGCGGCGAGCCGCTGCCATGCGGTGCCGGCATCCGGCGTGCGGCCCAGGGCGACCAGCTCGTGCACCATCTGGCGGACCCGGAGCTGGGTAAGCGGGTCATGTCGGATCACCCCGTAGCCGGCCGCCCAGTGGGCGAACGCGGGATCGGCCTGCCGGTGGGCGTCGGCGAGTTCAAGGATCCGCTGGCGCTCGGCGGCCGACAGCTGGTCGGCGGTGCAGCAGTTGAGATGCAGGTTCATGGGTCCTCCGGGGAATCGGTCGAAGCGGTCATCAGGGTCGATGCCGCGGCGGCGAGGTCCGCACCCAGCGCGATGGCGTTGGAGGGGTGGGAAATGGTGTCAGTGCTGACGATGCGGGCCAGGCCCGCCTCCTGCAGGCGGGCATAGGCGTCGCCTGCGAACACCGGATGGATGGCGACCAGCAACGGCGACGGCAACGACAACCGGCGCAGGTGTGCGAGGGTCTCCAGGATCGTGTGGCCTGACGACACGATGTCGTCGATCAGCACCGGAGTCCGACCAGCCACGGCTGCCGGGTCGGGCAGGCTGACGCGCACGTCGTAGTCGCCGTGCCGCTCCTTGGCCAGCACCTGGTAGGGCATGCCGGACAGGGCGGCGATGTCCGCTACCCACTGCTCGCTCTCGCTGTCAGGGCCGATCAGCACAGCGTCGGGGACGGTCTCAGCGATCCAGCGGGCCACGGCCGGCGTCGCCGATACGTGGACCGTCGGAATGCGGTAGAGCGACTGCAGGCGCTCGACGCGGTGCAGGTGCGGGTCCACGGTCACCAGCCAGTCGAAAGCCTCTTCGAGGAATTGCGCAAACAGCGGTGTACTGACCGCCTCGCCGCGATGGAAGCGGGTGTCCTGGCGCATATACCCCAGGTAGGGTGCGATGAGGCCGACCGAACGAGCCCCGAACTCGCGCGCGGTCCGGGCGGCGAAGCGCAACGGGAGGGCCGTGGCATCGGCGTTGCGCAGGCTGGCCAGGAGCGCCACATCGGCTCCGGCCAGTGCGTCGTCCAGGGTGACCAGCGACTCGCCATCTGGGAAGTGCCGCCAAGCCACGGGTGCAATGCGCGCCTGCAGGGGCTGGTTGATGTTGCCGGCCAACACTGCATCGGCCGGGAAGGGCATCAGCACACGGGTCATGGAACCTCTCCAAGCACAAAGGGTTGCAGCGTCGCGGCGTGCTCCAGGGCGTAGGCCAGTTCTCCCGGCGACTCCGCATGCAGGGTCATCATGGGCTGTCCGCGCTCGACCGTATCGCCGATCCGCAGACCGGTTTCGAGGCCGGCGGTGGGGGATGTCGGGGCGCCGGCCAGCTTGGCCAGTTTGGCCAGCCTGCGGTTGTCGATCGCCGCGATGCGGCCCGATGCAGGCGCCGGGACGTCGGCGGTGAACGCCGCCCGTGGCGGTTCGCGGAAGCCTCCCTGGGCCTCGCAGATCGCCAGGAACTTGGCCAGCGCCGCCCCGGAATCCAGCACGCCGCGCGCGCGCTCCAGTCCGGTGCCGGCGTTGCTGCCCGGTGCCATGTCCAGCAGCGCCGCGGACAGCGCAAGTGCGCGTTCGCGAAGGTCGGCGGGTGCATCGGCTGCGTTGCGCAGCACCTTGAGCACATCGTGCGCCTCGAGCGCCGGACCGATTCCCCGACCCACCGGCTGGGTGCCGTCGGAGCGATGGATGCCCAGCTGCAATCCAAGCGCAGCGGCGGTGTGTGCAAGCCGCGTGCCGAGGCTGTGGGCCGCGGCCTCACCTCGCACCTTGGCCGTCGGACCCACCGGCATGTCGATCAGGACGTGGGTGGAGCCCGCGGCTATCTTCTTCGACAGCACGCTGGCCACCAGTTGACCGTCGCTGTCGAAATCCAGCGGGCGCTGGACCCGGATCAGGATGTCGTCGGCCGGGCTCAGGCGCACGTTGCCACCCCACACGATGCAGCCGCCCTCGCGCTCCACCACCCGCCGCATCGCCGCCAGGTCGAGCGCCACCGGCGCCATCACTTCCATGGTGTCGGCGGTGCCCGCGGGCGACGTGATCGCGCGCGACGAGGTCTTCGGGATGCGGTAGCCCAGCGCAGCCACGATGGACACCACGATCGGCGTGGTGCGATTGCCGGGCAGGCCGCCGACGCAATGCTTGTCCAGCACCGGCCCATCGCCCCAATCCAGGCGCTGGCCAACGGCGATCATGGCCCGTGTCAGCGAGGTCGTCTCGGCGTTGTCGAGGCGGTCGCCCGCGCTGGCCGTGACGAAAGCGGCAAGCTCCAGGTCCGACAGCCTGCTTTCCATCACGTCCTGCACCAGGGCGAGGTACTGCGCGTCGTCCAGCCGTGCCCCGAACACCTTGGCGCGGAGCGCGCCTGCCGACGACGCGGGTTCCGCATGCCGCACCCGGGCGAGGGCATCGCGCATGGGATCGAGGAGCGTCCACGCGGCCTCCGACAGCGCCACCTCGTCGAGGCCGAGCCGATCGTCGACGACCACGTTCAGCGTCGCCACCAGCGTGCGCGCGCCGACGTCCAGCCTCACGCGCGTCATCGCGGCAAAGCCTTCCGAGCGACAGACTTCACAGTCGCGGTGCATGTAGACCACTGGCTGCTGGTAGGTGTCGATGCCGGCACGGGTGACGCGCAGGCGGGTGTGGCCTGCGGCCTGCCCGGTCATCGCGCATCCCCCAGGCCAACACGCTCCAGGTGCTCCGGCACGCGCGCATGCCAGCCCAGCTCGCGCTCTACGCGTCCGCGCAGCGTATCGGCCGCATCCGGTTCGCCATGGGTGAGGTAGACCATGCGCGGGGCGGACGGCGCGGTGCGCATCCAGTCCAGCAGCTCCCCGGCGTCGGCGTGGCCGGAGAAGCCTTCCAGCTGCACCACTTCGGCGCGGATGGAAATTTCCCGGCCGAACATGCGCAACGTGCGCTTTCCTGCCGCCAGCGCGGCGCCGCGTGTTCCGCCGGCCTGGTAACCCGCGAGCAGGATTGCGTTGCGGTCGTCTGATCCGAACGCCTCGATGTGGTGCAGCACGCGCCCGCCGGTGATCATCCCGCTGGCGGAGATGATGATCATCGGGCCGCGCTGGCGGTTGAGCGCCTTCGACTCTTCTACAGTGTTGACGAAGGTGGCCACGTTGAACATCCGCTGGCAGTCCTCGTCGGACACGTGGTGCTCGGAGTGGTGGTCGTGGTAGTGCCTGGTGGCGTTGATCGCCATCGGGCTGTTGAGGTAGACCGGGACGCGGGGAATCTCCTGCCGCTCACGCAGCCGGGCGATGTGAAGCATGAGCGCCTGGGCGCGGCCGATGGCAAAGGCGGGGATGACGATCACGCCCCCACGGGCAGCGACGCGGCGGATGATGGGGGCCAGCTCCGCCTCTTGGTCGATCGGAACGTGTTCCCGATTGCCGTATGTGGACTCGCAGACCAGTACGTCACAGGCGGGCAGGGGCGTCGGCGGATTCATCAGCGACTCCTGTTGCCGGCCCAGGTCGCCACTGAAGTGCAGGCGCTGGCCTTGCACGTCCAGGCTGACGTGGGCGGCGCCCAGGATATGGCCGGCGGGATGGAAACGGACTGTGAAGCCGGGCGCGACCTCGATGTCCCGCTCGTAGTCATTCCCCTTGAGCTGCTTCAGGCTGCGACGGGCGTCGTCTTCTGTGTAGAGCGGTCGCGGCTCCTTGTGCTTCGAGTAGCCCTTGCGTGCGGCGTACTTCGCCTCTTCTTCGAGCAGGTGCCCGCTGTCGGGAAGCAGCAGGCCGCACAGCGCCACGCTGCCGTGGGTGCAGTGGATCCGCCCGCGGAACCCCTGTTTGACCAGTGCGGGCAGGTAGCCCGAATGATCCAGGTGGGCGTGGGTCAGGACGACCGCGTCGATCGAAGACGGCTCAACGGGAAACGGAGCCCAGTTGCGTTCGCGCAGTTGCTTGTAGCCCTGGAACAGGCCGCAGTCGACCAGCACGCGCTGGCCATTGGCCTCGACCAGGTAGCGCGAGCCGGTGACGGTGCCCGCGGCGCCGAGGAACTGGAGAGTGGGACTGGTTGCGTTGTTCATGGGTGCTCCGGTGGGTTGGCGACTACGCCGCGGTTTCGAGAGAGGAAGGCGTGGGGTCGCCTGCGGTACGTGGGACCAGCCGCACGCGGCGCAGCAGCAAGGCGTTGACGGCGACGATCACCGAACTTCCCGACATAGAGAGCGCGGCGATTTCGGGCGACAGCACGAAGGGATAAAGCACCCCGGCTGCAAGCGGGAAGGCCAGGACGTTGTAACCCACGGCCCAGCCCAGGTTCTGGTGCATCTTGCGCAGGGTGGCGTGGGCGATGGTGGTCGCGCGAACGACGTCGTAGGGGTCGCTGTGCATGAGCACGATGTCGGCGCTCTCGATGGCGACATCGGTGCCGGCTCCGATCGCGAAGCCGACATCGGCCTGGGTCAGCGCCGGTGCGTCATTGATGCCGTCGCCCACCATGCCGACCTTGAGGCCCTGCGACTGCAGCTTGATGACCTCGTCGGACTTGCCGCCAGGCAACACGTCTGCCAGTACGATGTCGATCCCCAGATCCTGAGCTACGCGTTCGGCGGTGGGGCGATTGTCGCCGGTGATCATCGCCACTTTGATGTTGCGACGATGCAGTTCGTCGATGGCGGCGCGCGAGGTCTCGCGGATCGCGTCGGCAATTGCGAAGAAGCCCGCAAGCTCGCCGCCTACCCCTGCATAGATCACGGTGCGGCCGGCGCCGGTAAGGCGCGCGGCCTCCGCTTCCAGCACGGATAGATCGATTCCGTGTTCGACCATCAGGATGCGATTGCCCAGCAGGACCTGCACCCCGTCAACCACCCCGGTGGCGCCCTGGCCGTCGATGTTGGTGAAGGCCGTAGCGCGTTCGGCTGCCGGACCGGCGCGCTTGAGGATCGCTTGCGCCAGCGGGTGCTCCGAATGCGCCTCGACCGCAGCGGCCGTGGCCAGTAGCCGCTCCTGCGTCCAGCCCGGTGCCACCGCCATGTCGACCACCTCCGGTGCACCGACCGTCAGGGTTCCAGTCTTGTCAAAGATCACAACGTCCAGCCGGGCGCTCTTCTCGATGGCTTCGGCGTGTTTGAACAGAATGCCGTGTCGAGCGCCCAGGCCCGTGCCGATCATGATCGCCATCGGGGTGGCCAAACCCAGTGCGTCGGGACAGGCAATGACGAAGACGGTGATCGTCAGCGTGAGCGCGAACATGAGCGGCTGTCCCAGCCACCAGAACCAGACCGCGAAGGTCAGCAGCCCGATCACGATCGCGGCCAGCACCAGCCACTGCGAAGCGCGGTCGGCGAGCAGTTGCGCAGGCGCCTTGGAGTTCTGTGCGGTCTGGACCAGCTTGATGATCTGCGCCAGCGCGGTATCGCTGCCGATCTTGGTGGCGGTGTAGGCAAATGCACCGCTCTTGTTGATCGATCCGCCGACAACGGAGGCCCCTGGGTCTTTGCGCACGGGCATCGACTCGCCGGTCAGCATGGATTCGTCGACCTGGGAGCTGCCTTCAGTGACGGTGCCGTCGACCGGAATCTTGGCCCCGGGCCGCACCACTACGATGTCGCCGACCAGCACTTCCGCAGTGGGGATCTCGATTTCCTGCCCCTCGCGCCGCACCACCGCGCGGGGCGGGGACAGCTTCAACAACGCCTTCATCGCGTCCGAAGCGCCGGCGCGTGCCCGCATCTCGAGCCAGTGGCCGAGCAGGACGAAGGTCAGCAGGACCGCCGAGGCCTCGTAGAAGTTCGGTCCGTCGAAGAAGAACGTCGACGCGATGCTGAACCCGTAGCCGGTGCCCACGCTCAGCAGCACCAGCACCGCCATGTCCAACACACCCCGGCGCAGGGAGCGGATCGCGGCGGTGAAGAATGGCCAGCCCGGATAGACGACCGCGCCGGTCGCCAGCAGAAACAGCCAGACGTTCTCGCGCAGCCCGAAAGGCACCGGTGGTGGCTCCATGAGACCGCCCATGGGCGACCACAGGAACACCGGGATCGCGAAGGCGAGGGCGACCAGGAAGCGGCGGCCCATGTCGCGCGCCGCGGCCTGCAGATCGCTGCCGTGGTTCATGCCCGCATGGGCGTCGTGGCCCCCGGCATCCGTGGCGTCATCGCCGTGGCCGGCGTGGGCGTCAGCGGGGCGCTCTGCGGCCAATTCCTGTCCGTGCCCGGCATGGGCAGCATGGGCGTGCGCGCCTGCGGCGGGGGCGGCATCAGGCATCGGCGCGATGCATTGGAAGCCGCAGTCGCGGATCGCGGTGGCGACCGCGCCCGCCGACAGGCGGGCCGGGTCGTAGGACACCTGCAGGGTCGCGGTAGCGAAGTTCGCGCTGGTGGCGTTGACTCCGGGCAACGCGGCCACGGCCTTCTCCAGCGTGCGCGCGCAGCCGGTGCTCACCATGTCGCCGATGGGCCAGGTGCGCGTGCGCACCGTGGGTTCGTGGACCTGCATCATCGGGCTTCTCCTTGGGATGGGGCGGGGCCGCGCCGGCGTCGGGGGATGAAGGCCGGCACTTCCTGCATGTAGCGGACGTAGTCGTCGCCGAAGCGGCTCAAGCAGTCTTTTTCCTCACGGCGCGCCAGTCGGGCATAGGCCCACACGAGCACCGGATAGCTGGCGAGCGTGAGCAGCGTGGGCCACTGCAGCAGGAAGCCGGTCAGCACCAACACGAAAGCGACGTACTGCGGGTGGCGCATGCGCGCATACACGCCGTCTCGGGCCATCCGGCCCTCACGCTGCGCCCGATACAACACTGGCCAGGCGGCCGACAGCAGCCAGAAGCCACCGCCGATCAGGACGAAGCTCGCCATGTGGAATGGACCAAAATGCGGATTGGCGCGCCAGCCGAACCACATCTCCAGCAGATGGCCCGCGTCATGGCTGAGCCAGTTCACTTGCGGATAATTGGCACTGAGCCACCCGCCCAGGACGTACAACGTCAGCGGGAAGCCATACATTTCCGCGAACAGGGCCACGACGAAGGCGGAGAACATCCCGAACCCCCGCCAGTCCCAGCGGGTCAAGGGCTTGTAGAAGCTCCAGGCGAAGAAGATGAAGAACGCGGCGTTGATGGCGGCCAGCAGCCAAAGGCCGTAGCCGGAGTCGGGTGCCTGCATGTCAGTGCCCTCCGTTCGAGGTGTCGGACGTTTCGTCGTTCAGTGCCCGCTTGCTACGGCTCTCATGCTGGCCATGGGGTGTGTCGTCGGCATTGCCGTCGCGCCCATGACTTCCGGAACCTCCATGACCGCCATGCCCCTTGTGCATGAACACATGCATCAAGGGACATAGCAGCAGGATGGCCAGGGGCAACCAGCGAAGCGTCCCCCCAAGGTGGGCGCGGTGCTCGACGGCGAGATAGAACACGGCCAGCGCCAGGAAGATCCAGAAGACCCAGCGTCGGGAGCCTGAGGGGGCAGGACTGGAGGCTGTCATGGCAAATTCTCCTCTGTGGGGCGGCGTCCAAGAAGTCGCCGCGGGGTGGACTTGACGAACCCGCCGCCTTCAGCAGCGGCAACAGATTCGATCAATGCGCAGACGTCATCGCCAGTCGGAATGGAGTCCGGAAGCTCCGCCCAGGCGTGGATGGCACGCTCCATTCGTCCGTGCATGGCGAGCAGCCTGTCCAGTTGTTGGCGGGTGTCGTCGAGTCTGCGTCGGATGATGTCGCGCACAAGCGGGCAGGGACTATTTCGCAGAACACTGTGGCGAATGATTTCCTCGATCTCCGCCAGCGTGAAGCCAAGCTGTTGCGCGGTGCGAATGAAGTGCAGGCGCTGGAGCTCCGACGCCGAAAACAGCTGGTAGCCGCTCCCGGTATGCGAGGCCGCTTGCAGCAGGCCGCGCCGCAGATAGTTGCGCACCACATGCACCGTGACGTCGCCCTGCTGTGCCAGCTGGCGTACCGTCATCAGAGGCGGCGTCACTTCTTCCTTGGTCGTCATCGGCTTGCTCCCGGCGAGGTGTTGATCAGGCTAGACCTGTGTCTCGCACACAGGTCAACCGGCCTTGCGGTGGGCGAAGCCAGTAACGCGCGAATTGGCCGTAGACGGACGGATGTTCGCGGCCACAGTTGCATGAACCGTCGGTCCCTGCCTGCGTTGAACGGCCCCATCACTACTTCTCCTTGGGTAGTGCGGAGGAGGGGTGCGGCTTCCTGGCCAGCTGCCGCTGCTTGATCAGCGAGTACAGCGCCGGGATCACGACCAGGGTGAGGATGGTCGAAGACACCATGCCACCTACCATCGGCGCAGCGATTCGGCGCATGACTTCCGAGCCAGTACCGCTGCTCCACATGATGGGCAGCAGGCCCGCCATGATCGCGACCACGGTCATCATCTTCGGGCGCACGCGGTCGACCGCGCCTTCGACGATCGCCTCGCGGAGGTCGCGTGCATCCAGCGAGCGGCCTTCGGCCTGGCGCTGCGCGGCGCGCGCCTCGAGCGCGTGGTCGAGGTAGATCAGCATGACCACGCCGGTTTCCGCGGCAACGCCGGCCAGTGCGATGAAGCCCACGATCACCGCGACGCTGACGTTGTAGTCGAGCATCCACATCAGCCACACGCCGCCGACCAGCGCGAACGGCACCGACAGCATCACGATCAGCGACTCGGTGACGCGGCGGAAGTTGAGGTACAGCAGCAGGAAGATCAACGCCAGCGTCACCGGGATAACCACGCGCATCTTTTCGGCGGCGCGCTGCATGTATTCGTACTGTCCGCTCCAGGTGACGTAATAGCCCGGCGGGAATTGCACCTGCTCGGCTACCGCCTCCTGTGCCGCCTTCACATAGCGGCCCAGGTCGCTTTCACGCGTGTCCACGTAAATGTAGGCCGCCAGCATCGCGTTCTCGGTGCGGATGCTCGGCGCCCCTCTCTTGACCTCGATCCGCGCCAACTCGCCGAGTGGCACCTGCGCGCCGCCGGGCACCGGAACCAGCACCTGGGTGCCGATCCGGTGGGGGTCGTCGCGCAGCTCGCGCGGATAGCGCACGATCGCGCTGAACCGCTCGCGGCCCTGGAGGATGGTGGTGACCATCTCACCACCCAGCGCAGCCGCCACCACGTCCTGGACCTCGCCCAGGGTTACGCCGTACTGGGCCAGGCTGCGCAAATCCGGGGTGATGTCGAGGTAGTAGGCCCCGGTCAGGCGTTCGGCGAACGCACTGGTGGTCCCCGGCACTTTGCGCACCACCGCTTCGATCTCGGTGGCCAGGGCGTCCAACTGCTCCAGGTCGTTGCCGAAGAGCTTGATGCCCACCGGCGTGCGGATGCCGGTGGCCAGCATGTCGGTGCGGGCCTTGATCGGCATCGTCCAGGAGTTGGCAACGCCGGGGAACTTGAGCGCCGCGTCCATCTCGGCAATGAGCTTGTCGGTGGTCATGCCGTCGCGCCACTGGTCCTCGGGCTTGAGGTTGATGACGGTCTCGAACATCTCCAGCGGTGCGGGATCAGTGGCGGTCAGGGCGCGACCCGCCTTGCCGAACACCGACTCCACCTCCGGGAAGCCCTTGATGACCCGGTCCTGCTGCTGCAGCAGCTCCGAGGCCTTGGTCACCGACATGCCCGGGAGCGACGCGGGCATGTACAGCAGCGTGCCCTCGTTGAGCGTGGGCATGAACTCGCTGCCCAGTCGTGACGCCGGCCACACGCTGGCGAACAGGGCGACGAGGGCGATCGCGATCGTGGCCATGCGATTCCGCAGCACGACGTCGATGACCGGCCGGTAGCCCGCGACCAGGAAGCGGTTCACCGGGTTCTTGTGCTCGGGCACGATCTTGCCGCGCACGAACAGCAGCATCAGCACCGGCACCAGCGTCACCGACAGCAGCGCGCCGCCGGCCATGGCGAAGGTCTTGGTGAACGCCAGTGGCTTGAACAGTCGGCCTTCCTGCGCCTCCAGCGCGAACACCGGCAGGAACGAGACGGTGATGATCATCAGGCTGAAGAACAGCGCCGGCCCGACCTCGCGGCAGGCGTCGATGATCAACTGGGTGCGGCTGCGGGAGCCATCGGAGCGCTCGATGTGCTTGTGCGCGTTCTCGATCATCACGATCGCCGCGTCGACCATTACGCCGATCGAGATCGCGATGCCGCCCAGGCTCATGATGTTCGAGTTCATGCCCAGCGCACGCATCGCGATCACCGCGATCAGCACGCCGACCGGCAACATGACGATCGCGACCAGCGCGCTGCGCGCATGGAACAGGAACACCAGGCACACCAGCGCGACGATCAGGCTCTCCTCGAGCAGTGTCGTGCGCAGGGTCTTGATCGCACGCACGATGAGATCGGAGCGGTCGTAGACCGCCTGAACGCTGACACCCTCGGGGAGTCCACTCGCAAGCTGGGCGATCTTGTCCTTCACACCCCCGATCACGGCCAGGGCGTTCTCGCCGAATCTCGCAATGACGATCCCACCCACGACGTCGCCTTCGCCGTCCAGGTCGGCGATGCCACGGCGTTCGTCGGGCACCAGTTCGACTCGGGCCACATCGCGGATCAACACCGGCGCGGCTCCTTCGGCGCGCAGCACCAGGTTTTCGATGTCATCGATGCCGCGCAGGTAGCCACGACCCCGGACCATGTACTCGGTCTCGGCCATCTCGATCACGCGGCCGCCAACGTCGCGGTTGCTCTCGGCGATGACCTCGGACACCCGTGAAATCGGGATGTCGAATTCGCGCAGCCGGACCGGATCCACGGTGATCGAGTACTGACGGACGAAGCCGCCGACGCTGGCGACCTCGGCCACGCCGGGCGCGGTGGTGAGCTGGTAGCGCAGGTACCAGTCCTGCATGGCGCGCAGCTCGTCCAACGAGTGGCGGTCGCTCTTGAGGACGTACTGGTAGACCCAGCCGACGCCCGTGGCGTCGGGCCCGAGCGCCGGTGCCACGCCGGGCGGCAGATTCTTCGACGCGACGTTGAGGTTTTCGAGCACGCGTGAGCGCGCCCAGTAGAGGTCCGTGCCTTCCTCGAAGATGACGTAGATGAAGGAGGCGCCGAAAAACGAGAAGCCGCGGACGTCCTTCGATTTCGGAACCGAGAGCAGGGCGCTGGTCAGCGGATAGGTGACCTGGTCCTCGACCACCTGGGGCGCCTGGCCCGGGTACTCGGTGAACACGATCACCTGGACGTCCGACAAATCTGGTTGTGCGTCCAGTGGCGTGTTCATCAGCGCATAGATGCCGCCGGCGACGATCGCCAGCGTCATCACCAGCACCAGGAAGACGTTGCGGACCGACCATTCAATGAGGCGACCAAGCATGTCAGTGCCCCTCGTGGCCGGTGGCGGAGGGCGGAGCCTCCTCCGGGGTGGCCGGCATCGAATGACCCGCGTGCGGATCAGCGGCTTCGTCACCATGGCCTGCGTGCGGGTCGGAGGCGCCATCACCGGACCCGGGCTGCGGATCCTCGCCGGTGCCCGAGGGCGCCCCGTGTCCTGCGTGTCCCTCAAGTCCCTCGAGTGCCGACTGCAGGTTGCTTTCGGCGTCGATCAGGAAGTTGGCGGAGACCACGACCTGTTCGCCCTCTGCCAAGCCGTCGAGGATCTCGATCCGGTCACCGCCGCGCCGCCCCAGGGTGACATCCCGCGGCGCGAAACTGCCGGGGCCGGTCTCGACCAGCACCACCTGGCGGGTGCCGCTGTCGAGCACGGCCGAGCGCGGGACGGTCAGGACCGGTCCGGACCCCGGCTCCTCGAGCAGCACCGTTCCGTAGAGCCCTGGACGCAGATCGCCGGCCGGGTTGGGCAGCGCGATGCGCACGTCCACCGTGCGGGTCATGGCATCGATGATGGGCTGCACGAAGGCGACTTCGCCCTCGGCCACCTGGCCAGGCAGGGCCACGGTTTCAAACCGGGCCGCCTGGCCGGGCTTGATGTCCGCGGCCTGCGCCGCGGGCACCTTGGCGATCACCCACACCGTCGACAGGTCGGCCAGGCGCAGGATGGTCTCGCCCGGCTCGAAGCGCGCGCCCTGGACCACCGGCTTCTCGATCACGACCGCGTCCGCGGGTGCGGTGAGCACCAGGGCCGTCTTGCCGAGCTGCGCGTCGCTGATTTCCCAGTTGCGCAGGCGGGTGCGGGCGGCATCGCGCAGCCGGATCATTGACGCCGCGCTCGCGGGATCGGACCCGGCCAGCCTGCGGGCGGTCTCGTCGGCCAGCCGGTATTCCTGCTGCGCCGCGGCCAGCTGAGGGCTGTAGACGGAGAGCAGCGGCTGCCCGGCGCGGACCCGCATGCCGGTCTGGTTCGCGTACAGCCGCTCCACCCAGCCTTCGAAGCGCGGGGCGATCGCGTACTGCCGGGTCTCGTCGACCTCGACCGTGCCGCTGGTGCGCACGGTGGCGGACAGGGCCCCACGCCTGACCGCTTCGGTGCGCACGCCCAGCGCCTGCACCTTGTCCGGCGGCAGCACCACCGTGCCCGGTGCCGCCGGCGGTGCGTCGTCGGCATAGACCGGGACGTAGTCCATGCCCATCGAGTCCTTCTTGGGCACTGGCGAGGTGTCGGGCAGCCCCATGGGATTGCGGTAATAGAGCACCTTGCGTTCGCCGGCGGGCGCCTCAACCGACGTGCCCGCGGTCGGGGAATCGTTCGTGGCGCGGCCGGCCATCCAGCCGACGGCGAGGGCGGCGAGTGCAACGCCGATAGCGAGCGACAGGGTCTGGACACGGGTCATCGGATCTCTCCTTCGATGGCGCGCACGGCGGCGGCGCCCAACAGTTCGTCACGCAGTGCATCGACCCGTGCGAGGTCGGCGCCCTGCCATTCATTGAGTGCTTCCAGCAGCGTCCCGAAGTCGACTTCGCCGACCTGGTAGCTGGCCAGCGCGGACTGCCAGGTGGCGTCGGCCTGCGGCAGCAGCGTGTTCTCGATCAGTTGCCGGCGTTCGCGTGCGCTCGTCCACCGCGCCCAGGCGGAGGCGCCGCGTTCCTCCACGGCCCGCAGCGTGGCGTCCATGCGCGCCAGCGCCGCGTCTTCGAGCAGGCGCGATTCGCGCTCGCGCTCGCGGCGTGCACGCTGCTGGAACGGGATCTCGACCTCCAGCATCAGCTCGGTGCTTTCGATGCCGTTGCCGAACTGCATCGCACCCACGCCCACGGTGATGTCCGGGAACCGGTTGCGACGCTCCAACACCACGTTTGTGCGCGCGGCTTCGGCGCGGGCCTGCTGTGAGCGGACCGCGGGGTGCGCGTCGGCGCCATCCAGTGCTTCGGCCAGGGAGGCGCTTTGAACGACTAGGCGCGGCGGCTCATCGGGAGTCGCCAGCGGCGAATCGGATCGGCGCCCCAACACGGCGTTCAACGTGGCGGCCGCCTCCTGCTTGGCCGCGAGGCGTTCGATCCGCTCGCGCTGGAGGCTGGTCTGCTCGACCTGGGCGCGGATGGCATCCTGCTGCGCCGCGCGGCCCAGGGCGTAGCGCACGCCGGCCATCTCTTCCACCTGGCGGAGCAGGGCGATGCGGCGATCGAGCACGGCCACGGCCTGGTCGGCATGCCAATACCGTGCGTAGGCCGCCTCGGCGTCGGACAGCAAGTCGCGCGCAGTGGTGAGGCGATCGAGTCCGACCGCGATCGCGTCCTGGCTGGCCGCGGTCCGCGCCAGGCCTCGCTTGCCCCAGAGCGGGAAGCGCTGGCGCAGCGCGTAGTCGACCTGGCGCTCGGCACCGGCGGTGCGCCACGGCTTGTCCGGATCCAGGCCGCGGAATCCAACGGAGGCCATCGGGTCAGGCAGGGCGCCCGCCGGCAGGATCCGTGCTTCGGCGGCCTGGGTTTCGAAGTCCAGTGCCCGGAGCTCGGGGTTGTGTTCCAGAACCCAGGCGCGGATCGACTCGAGGCTGTGCCCCGGGATGGGTTCTGTTGCGGTCACCGGCAGCGCCAGCGCCCACAAGGCGCCGGCGAGCACGCAGGGAAGCAGGTGCCGGAGCGGTGGCCGACGGCGGAAAAGCGGGCGAGGATGCAGGCGCCTGGCCTGCAGTCGGTCGAACGGAGATGCCATATCAGTGTCCTTGGGCCGACGCGACGCAGGTCGCTCGGACGAGGGCAGGAGCACATGCCGTGACGCAGCCACGGCGCGAACGCACAGGACCGCGCCGCACAGTTGTGCGGGCGGGTCAGCGTTCGGGCATCAGATCAGCAGGAGAGCCGCGGGATGGGCGGTGGGCCGGTGCCAGGCGGCCCTGGGGGGCGATTCCACCCAGCTGGGCGTGACCCCTGGGCCGGCATCGGCGACCTCGGCCACGACGAACCAGGAGACCCACGCTCCGACAAACAGCGGCGGGACCGGTGGGATGCGCCCACTGTCGGCCGAAATACCCCCCTCGCTGCAGTGCGCGGCACACACCGCCCTGTCCGCCGAGGGAAGCTCCGCGTCGCAGCCGTGGCCGTGGTCGTGGGGGGTATCCGCGCCGGCCGCGACTGCGGCGGCGGGTGTGCCCGGAAGATCCAGGCAGCCGCCATGGCTGGCCAGCGCGAGCTGAGACCAGAGCAATGCCGCCATCGCGAGCAGGGCGGTGCGCTGGAACCAGCTACGGTGACGACGGCGGATCATGGCTTGAGGTTACCTTTTGCTCGGTCAGATGCAACTGATCCAGATCAATCCCCCGGGCAGATCGGGTGACTGGACCGGCATGGCCGCTTTCGGTGTCGCCGAAACCGGAGCCGACCCGGCCAGGCGAAGCGCGCGGGCCACAACCGACACCTAGCTCAGTCTCATGGCGAGCGCCGCAACCATCGGGCTCAGCGGGATCCCCGAGCGCGAGTAGAGCGCGCCGGCGGCGGCCGGAACCAGCTTCAGGCTGATCGCTCGTCCGGGTACCCAGCCTCACTGAGCGCTGAGAGGAACGCGCCCCCGTCCATGTCGCTATCGACCCTCACCTGACGCGTCGGTGGGTCGGTTTCGATGCGGGCTTGGGGGTCCACACTGAGCAGTGCCTTCTTGACGGACTTGGCGCAGCCGCCGCATGTCATGTTTGGAATGTGGAAACGAAGCATCTTGATCTCCTGATCGACTGTGGTGTCGGATCAATATGGGGTTTGACAGCGTGGCAAGGTCAATCGGCTATCAGCAGAATGTTTGCAAGCTGCTCACGGCTGGCCGACAACGGCGCCGAGAACTCTTGCGAATGCACGTCCGACCACGAATGAGTCATCTGACGCCGCGGTTACGCGAGGAGGCGGGCGTGTCGGCCCCAAACCGAGGCGTCCTATGTGGACCCTGCGAACGCGACTCCGCCGCTGTTGGCTCGGCCAGATCCGCAAGGATCGGGCATTCCGGTCGGTCATCCCCGTGGCAGTGCTCGGCCAGATGCTCGAGCGTTCGCACCATCGCCTGCAGCTCGGCGATTCTCGTCTTCAGTCCGGCGGCATGGGCAAGCGCCATCGACTTCACGTCGGCGCTCGCGCGGTCCCGGTCGCGCCACAGGACCAGCAGTTCTGCGATCTGTTCGACAGAGAAGCCAAGGTCGCGTGCGCGACGGATGAAGCGAAGGCTATAAGCGTCAGGCGTGCTGTAGTGTCGGTAGCCGGCCTCAGAACGCGCAGCTTTGGGGATCAAGCCGATCTGTTCGTAGTAGCGGATCATCTTCGCCGACACCCCTGAAAACTTGGCTGCTTCACCGATATTCATCATTCTTCTCCTGGTCACCCAAGGGTGCTTGGTTCGACACGCCATGCCGGCGTCCGCCACATCGATCCTGCCTTGGTGTTCAGTCAGGCGGCACCGTGCCTTGGGATCAATGCTCGATTGCCTGGCGCGGATTGGGCAATGCCGCCCCGCTCTGGGGCATCCCCGTACGGGTTTGGATCGTTATGGGTGCCTGGAAGCGCTTGAGCCGGAGCGCGTTGCCGAGCACGAAGACACTGGAGAGGGCCATCGCGGCCGCAGCGAAGATCGGCGAAAGCAACATGCCGTTCACCGGGTAAAGCACACCCGCCGCGACCGGGATCAGCAGGGCGTTATAGGCAAAGGCCCAGAACAGGTTCTGCTTGATGTTGCGGATCGTTGCTCGGCTGAGTGCGATGGCATTCGTCACGCCGCGCAGGTCGCCCGACATCAGCACCACGTCGGCGGCCTCGATCGCCACATCGGTTCCCGTGCCGATGGCGAGCCCGACGTCCGCTTCGGCCAGCGCCGGCGCGTCGTTGATGCCGTCGCCCACGAAGGCGACCCGCGCGCCATTGGTCCGGAACTTCTTCAGCGCCGCGACCTTGCCGTCGGGCAAGACCTCGGCCGCGACTTCATCGATGCCGAGCTGCCTGGCGATCGCCGCGGCCGTCGCGGCATTGTCGCCGGTGATCATCGCGACCTTGAGTCCCAGCGCATGCAACGCCTTGATCGCCTCGGGCGTGGTCTCCCTGATCGGGTCGGCCACCGCGATCACCGCCGCCAGCCGGCCGTCGATCGCGGCATAGAGCGGACTCTTGCCTTGGTCGCCGAGACGCTGGGCGACAGGCAGGAAGTCCGACACATCGATACCGATCTGCGTCATGAATCGGTCCGCGCCGACGGCGACGGTGCGACCGGCGACCTTGGCCGACACGCCGAAACCCGGCGTGGCCTCGAAGCCCCCGACGGGTGCGAGCGTGATGTCCCGCTGCTTGGAGGCGTCGACGATCGCTTCTGCGATCGGGTGCTCGGAGCGGGTCTCGACCGCCGCGACAAGCGCCAGGACTTCGTTGTATTCGAAGCCTTCGGCAGGCACCAGGTCGGTCAGCTCCGGGCGCCCCTTGGTCAGCGTGCCGGTCTTGTCGAGCGCGATGACACTCACATCGCGCAGCGCCTGCAAGGCCTCGCCCTTGCGGAAGAGAACGCCGAGCTCGGCCGCGCGGCCCGTCCCGACCATGATCGAGGTCGGCGTGGCCAGCCCCATGGCACAGGGACAGGCGATGATGAGCACCGCGACCGCATTGACGAGCGCGAAGGACAGCGCGGGCTCCGGTCCGAAGGCCAGCCAAACAAGGAAGGTCAGCGCGGCCCCGGCCATCACTGCCGGGACGAACCACATGGTGACCTTGTCGACCAGCGCCTGGATCGGCAGCTTGGAACCCTGCGCTTCCTCGACCAGGCGGATGATCTGCGCGAGCACCGTGTTCGCGCCGATCCTCGTCACGCGGAAACTGAAAGCGCCGGTCTTGTTGATCGTGCCTCCGACGACATCGGCGCCCACCCCCTTCGATACGGGGACCGGCTCGCCGGTGATCATGCTCTCGTCGACATAGGAGGCGCCCTCGACGACCTCGCCGTCCACCGGAATCTTCTCGCCCGGACGAACCAGCACGACGTCACCGGTCGCCACCTGATCGAGCGGAATTTCGACCGTATCGCCGTTGCGCTCGACGCGCGCGGTCTTGGCCTGGAGTCCGACCAAGCGCTTGATCGCCTGTGAGGTTCGCCCCTTGGCGCGCGCCTCCAGCGAGCGCCCGAGCAGGATCAGGGTCACGATGACCACGGCGGCCTCGAAATAGACGTTGGCGGTGCCCGGGGGCAGCACGTCGGGGACGAAGGTCGCGACGACTGAATAGCCGTACGCGGCCGCCGTGCCAACCGCGACCAGTGAATTCATGTCGGGGGCAGCGCGCAGCAACGCTGGTACGCCCTTGCGGAAGAAGCGTAGCCCCGGACCAAACAGCACGAGGGTGGCGAGCGCGAACTGGATATACCAGTTCGTCTGCTGACCCAGGACCCCCATCACCCAATGATGCATGGCGGGAATCAGGTGGGACCCCATCTCGAGGATGAAGACTGGCAAGGTGAGGACGGCGGCAATGGTCAAAGCCCGCCGCAGCCCCCGTGCCTCGCTCTCACGACGCTCGGCGTCATGATCGCCTGCACTTGCCGTATCGACGGACAAGCGGCGGGACTTGTAACCCGCCTGTTCGACCGCCGCTTCAAGGTCCGCCGTGGAAACGACCCCGGCAAGGTGGCGCACCCGCGCGCGCTCGGTCGCCAGGTTGACGTTGGCTTCGAGCACGCCCGGGATCTGTGCGAGCGCCTTTTCGACCCGGCCCACGCACGACGCGCAGGTCATGTCCTCGATCGCGAGCTCGGTGGTCTCTTCGCGCACCGTGTAGCCGGCACTCTCGATGGCGCGAACCGCAGCCCGCGGATCGGCCAGGCCAAAGAAGGTGAGGTCGGCACGTTCGGTGGCGAGGTTGACCGCGGCTGTCTGGACGTGAGGGATGGCTTTCAACGCGCGCTCGACGCGGCCGACGCACGAGGCACAGGTCATGCCCTCGATCGGCAGGCTCAAACGGGTGGCGACGCGCTTCGGTGGATCGAGGACCGCGTGGATGGGAGCGGAGGTCATGGAACTAGCTCTTCAGCGAGGACGTGGTACCAAGCTTAAAGATTGCCACGATGGCAAGGTCAAGGACTGAGGCGGCCCGACAGCTCGGCACGTGCTACCCGCGCGGCCAGGCCGCTGCGTTCCTCGCGCGCCTGACTCAGGCTGCGCCGGAGCTCCTCTTCGCCCAGTTCGCGCTCCAGCTCGGACTTCACCGAATGCCATTGCGCGCGCGCCGGACCCACAGGCCGGCGAACCTTGCAGCGTTCGGCAGGCGCTTGGGGCCCAGCACCACCAGAGCGACCACCGCGATGACGAACAGCTCGGAAAAGCCAATGCCGAACATGCCTTGAGTCGGGCTCGGACCGGAGTCGCGTGCTCAGCGCGGGACACTTTCGTCGTGGTGGCTGCGCTCGGCGTCATGGCTGCCAGCGTTTCGTGCGTCGATGCTCAACTGGGCTGGCGGCGTCACTTGATCGTCGCTGACACTCTGCTTGAAGCCCTTGATCGCTTGGCCAATGTCGTGCCCGGCGTGCTTCAGCCGCTTGGTACCAAACACGAGCACCACGACTGCAAGCACGATCAGCCAGTGCCAGATACTGAAGCTTCCCATAAGAGCCCTCTCAATGGTTGATGAAAAGAACACCTGCTCCGAGACAATGAGTACTGGTAGCTGCGGAGCGCTTGGATAATCAGTGATGCACAACGGTTGCAGCGCTACATGGGACTGAGGGTCCCAAGCACGGAAACAACGCCCACGATCGACGTGGCCAATATGGCCTCCGCCGCCAGACTCTGCCGCAGGGCGCGCACTTCCTGCGCAGGGTTTCCGCTGGTCAACGCCCGTCCCAGGCGTGGCACCAGCGCCCAACGGTGCAGCGCTCCCAGTCCGAGCATTCCGCCGAATAGAGCGAGCTTGACCAGCAACAGGTTTCCGTAGGTGCTTTGCACCAGCGTCGGCAAGGACCAAGCGGTGAGATCACCGTAGTGCGCGATACCGGACACGATGAGCGCAGCTACGAAAATCGTGCCCAGCGTCGAAAAGCCATGTAGAAAATCATGCGTGGATCGCAGGCGGTCGTTGCGGGAGGCTTCCTTGCCTTGCAGGAGCATCCCCAAGAACATCAAGACCGCTGCGACCCAGCCGCCTGCTGCGAGAAGGTGGACGAGACCCGCGGCAAGCCGGACCGCACCTGCCATGCCCTCGCCAGCAGCGGCGTGGCCGTTCCATGCCAGCGAAGCGAGTGCGCCGCCCGCCAGCGTCGCCGCCAGCGGGAAGGCGGACTCCACCTTTCCGCGGCGGCGATGCCATCCGAGCACACACACCATGGCGATCAGCAGCGCGCCTCTCGCCATGGCTGCGCGGCCTGCGGACGTCTCAAACAGATACCAGCCAAGCGATTCGCGATCAACGTCGGCAATCGGCATTCCCATGATGCCGGCGGTCTTGAATACGACATCGGCCCCGGTGAGCACGAGCCCGACGGCGGCACTCACCAACAGAATGCCCATGAAGGGCCATCCGGCCAGGGCGTCGGCGAGTGCCGGTCGCCGCAAACCATACCAGCCGAACAGCGGAACCCCGAAAAGAACCATGAGAACCATGTATTCCAGGAATCTCAGTGCGTAGGCCGACAGGTCGAACATCCTCGACTCCTCAACGCACCGTGAAGCTGAAGCTGCCCGGCATGGGGTGGTTGTCACCTCCAACAGCGCGGTATTCCACCGTGTAGAGACCTGGAGCCAACGGACGAGGCAACTTGGCACGCAGGGTCTTGCCGTTGTTGACGATCTCGGTCGTGACGTTCTCGATCGGCATAGTGGAACTGCCGTGCTTCATGAGCAGGTTGAGACGCGACGCGCGCGGAATCAGCGTCTCGTTGAACACGAGATCGATCTGGCTTGGGGAGGCCACGACCGCATTTGCTGCCGGTGTGGACTGCTGTAACGCCGCGTGGGCGCGCGCGACCTGCAGCGAAAACTGCCCTGCCGCGATTGCGAGTACGAGCGCGAAAGAGCGAAAAACGCTTGAAGACTTCATATGGACCTCTTTGTGAACTGATGCAAAGCCCCGTTAGTGGGCGCCGTGCCTTGTGAAATCGGAGGTGAGGATCCCGCCATCGCAGGCGGGACCCTCGATGCATCAAGCTGCCATGGCGCTGCAGCTTTCCGCGCATCGACGACACGCTTCAGCGCAACGCGTCATCTCGGGGTCGTTCATGGCATCGCATGCATCCGCGCACTGGCGGCAGATCTCCGCGCAGGCACCGCAAATGACGTTATGAACGCTCGTACCGCGCAGCATCGCGTCGGCGCTGGTGGCACAGATATCGGCACACGTCGCCAGCAGGGCGATGTGCTCCGGTGCTGCGTGTGCACCTCCCTTGGTCAGGCAATAGTTGATGGTCTCCAGGCAAATCGCATGACATTGCGTGCAGTTGTCGATGCACGTGTTCATGGCCTGGGACCGGTGGTCTTCGGAATGGTGAGTCATGTGGATCTCCTGCTTCATCGCGGACGAGAATCGGCGCGCCCGCTACACCGCCCCCTGATTCGCCGATGGCTCAGTGCTGCGCGAATGGTTCGGTGGTTCCGTCGTGATGGACCAGTTCGACCGTGTAGGGCTGCTGGCGCCCATCCGGGACTTCCATGCCCGGCGACCCGAGCGGCATTCCGGGCAGGACCAGGCCCCGTGCGTCCGGCCTTTCCTCAAGGAGGCGCTTGATGTCGGCGGCTGGAACATGGCCTTCGATCACGTATCCGGCGATCTCGGTGGTGTGGCAGGACCCCTTGGCGTAGGGCACACCCAGTCGCTCCTTCACTGGGCCCAGGTCATCCATGTCGTGCACGTCCAGCGCGAAGCCCGCTTTCTTCATGTGCTCGATCCAGGCACCGCAACATCCGCAGGTCGGGGTTTTATGGACGGTCATGCGTGGCAGGGCTGCTGGAGTCACGGCGGGTGTTCCCGGGACGACCTGTGCTGTCTGCGCGGTGGTGGATTGCGCAGGCGTACTGGCCTGCGTGCAAGCACCCAGGCCGGCGACCGCGAAAACCACCCACGTCAGTCGGTTCAATCCGTAAGCATTCATGTCGGTTCTGCGCTCAGCGCTTGGTCCGCGAGGACCAGTGGATGTGGACGATCCGCCAGCCGTCGGCGGTCTGCTTCAGCACCATTGTCTCGGTGCTCAGAACGGTCAGGGGCTTGCCGTCCTTCTGGGCGTGCAGCTCGCTTTCGGTTCCCACCCATGCGAACTCACCAGCGGTTCGTGCGCGCTGGCGCAGGAGTTGGCGATGGGCAGCCTTGAGGAACGCCGCGTCGCTGATGGCGTGGTGGCCCAGATATTCCTCGCGGCTGTGCTCGGCACCACCGGACTCGAGGATGAGGACGTCAGGAGCGAGCAGGGATCCGACCGTTGCCAGGTCTTCGCTGGACAGTGCGGTGTTGAACCGCTCTACCACGGCGACGGCGGCCGTGGCGGCGGCAGGAACATCCACGTTCGCCGCTGCCGCAGTGGCGGGGTGATGTGCATGCGCCTGGGTTGTCTGCGCCATAGCGGGCGACACAACGGCAAATGCCAGTGCGAGGGCGAGGGTGACGGGTGTTACGTTCATGCGTGAACTCCGAAATCAGTGGTGTGTGTGTCGCTGAAGAAACTTCAGCCAGCCTTGCGTACGCTGGCTCAATGCCAGTTCCTGTCAGAACCAGATGCGGACGCCCGCCACAATCCGGGTGTCGTCAACATCGCCTGATGCTGCGCGACGGAGGTCTGCGGTTCCGCCGTAAGCACGCTCCCAGACCACGCCGACATAGGGCGCGAACTGTCGATGGAACTCGTAGCGCAAGCGG
>MIDV01000047.1 GCA_001830245.1 Lysobacterales bacterium RIFOXYA1_FULL_69_10
ACCATGATCATGTCCCACAGGTGGCGGGCACGGATGTGACCGTAGATCTTGCAGGCCACCAGGCCGTCGTCGCGCACGATGTAGTTGCGGTGCGTCGGCCACTCGCGCCAGACGACCTGCTCGGCGTTCTCCAGGTCGAGGTCGCCGCGCTCCTTGGTATGGATCGGGAACACCAGCGGCCAGTCGGCGTCGGTCTTGACCGCCTCCATGAAGCCGTCGGTGATCAGCAGCGACAGGTTGAACTGGCGCAGTCGGCCGTCCTCGCGCTTGGCGCGGATGAAGTCCTTCACGTCCGGGTGGCTGACGTCGAACGTGCCCATCTGCGCGCCGCGGCGGCCGCCGGCCGAGGACACGGTGAAACACATCTTGTCGTAGATATCCATGAAGGACATTGGGCCGGACGTGTACGCACCGGCGCCGGCGACGAACGCGCCGCGCGGGCGCAGCGTGCTGAATTCGTAGCCGATGCCGCAGCCGGCCTTGAGCGTCAGGCCGGCCTCGTGGACCTTGTCCAGGATGCCGTCCATCGAGTCCTCGATGGTGCCGCTGACGGTGCAGTTGATCGTGCTGGTGGCGGGCTTGTGCGCCAGCGCGCCGGCGTTGGAGGTGATGCGGCCGGCGGGGATCGCACCGCGGCGCAGCGCCCAGGCGAAGCGCTCCATCCAGTACTGCTGCAGCTCGGCGGTGGGCTCGGCCTCGGACAGGGCCTTGGCGACGCGGCGGTAGGTGGCGTCGATATCGGCGTCCACGGCCTCGCCGGTCTTGGTCTTCAGGCGGTACTTCTTGTCCCAGATATCCAGGGACGCAGGCTGCAATGCGATGTCCCTGTCCACTGCCTTCTTGACCGCCTCGAGGCGCACCGTGCTCATGCTTGTCCTGTCTCCCGTTGGGGCCCGGTCGGCTGCGCGCCGGGCCTGGTTGTTCTGTCTTCTTGTCGTGTCGCCCGCCCGCGGCACGCGCGATGCGCATGCCCGCGCCGCGCTGGCGCGTCGCGTGGAATCGGTATTGTCGTTTCGCCTGTGGCCCTGTCTGCCCCCGTGCCGCGCCACTTCCCCGGTGGCACCTGACGTTCGTGACTGCCATCGCCCGGAAAGCCTTAAAACTGCTGGGAAAACCCTTCAGCTTGGGCCGTTTCCGATCCATGGACACAAGATGTTGTGTCCGAGACGAAGGGCCAAACTACGCCCGGGTCGGGGGGCTGTCAACGGTTTTTTCGACGCAGCGCACACCCCGCGCCATGACCACCGGGTGGCGACATCCGGGCGCCGTGGGTGCACGCTCGACAGGCGTTTCGTGCGCCACCGCGGCCGGGCCGCCGTTTGCACCGAGCAGTGATCGGCCGCTTTCATAAGGGATTTACCCGGCGTGGCCGAAACTGAACGGCCGGCGGCGCCCATGCGATGGTGCGCACGTCGACGCCGCATCCAGACTTTCCAACGAGAGACCCATGTCCGCATCGAACCTGCCTTCCGCGACCCGGACCCTGCTCGCCCTGTCACTGGCCGCCGCGTTCGGTGGCTTCGCGGCCACCGCCGTGCGCGACGCCCTGCACGCGCCCGCCAGCGCGTCTCCCGCCGCCGTTGCCGCGCCCACGGTGGGCGCGTTGCCCGCGGCGGTGGACGGCCAGCCGATGCCGTCGCTGGCGCCGATGCTGGCGCGGGTGACGCCGGCGGTGGTCAGCGTGCACACCAAGCAGGTGGTGCGCATCCGCAACCCGTTCGCCAACGACCCGATGTTCCGCCGGCTGTTCCCCAACGTGCCGCAGGAGCGCATCAACGAATCGCTCGGCTCGGGCGTGGTGGTGGATGCGGCCAACGGCTACGTGTTGACCAACCACCACGTCATCGAGAACGCCGACGAGGTGTCGGTGACGCTGAGCGACGGGCGCACGCTGCCGGCCGAGTTCGTGGGCTCCGACCCGGACACCGACATCGCGGTGATGCGCATCGAGGCCGACAACCTGCAGGCGCTGCCGCTGGCCGACTCGGAAGCGCTGCGCGTCGGCGACTTCGTGGTGGCGGTGGGCAACCCGTTCGGGCTGAGCCAGACGGTGACCAGCGGCATCGTGTCGGCGGTGGGGCGCTCGGGCATCCGCGGGCTGGGCTACCAGGACTTCATCCAGACC
>MIDV01000048.1:0-2257 GCA_001830245.1 Lysobacterales bacterium RIFOXYA1_FULL_69_10
ATGTCTTCCTGGCCCTGGTAGCGGCCTTCGGCGTTCCACGGGGTTTCGCCGTGGCGGGCGAGCAGCAGTCTCATGGAGTGTCCTTGTCGTTCTGGTGGGAATCGAGGGCGGTCGCGGCTTGGCTCAGATCTGCTGCAACGACAGCACGCCCGGTGTGGCGCGGAGTTCGGCCAGTTGGGCATCGTCGACGGCGCGATCGATGGTGATCGCCGCGCGCGCCTGCCCGTCTCCGGCGGCACCGAGCGCGAAGTTGACGATGTTGACGCCGGCCGCGCCCAGCTTCGAACCGACCGTGCCGATCATGCCGGGGCGGTCCTCGTTGCGCATGAGCAGCACATTGGCCAACGGGTCGAACTCGATCTCCACGCCGTCCAGCCGCACCACGCGCGGGCCACGGTGCAGCGTGGCTTCGATCTCGCGGCTGCGGCCCTCGCCTTCGACGCGGATGCGCAGCAGGCGGTCGAAGCCATCGCCGTCGCCACCGAGCGTCTCGGCGACGGTGAGGCCGCGGCCGGCGGCTTCGGCCAATGCGTTCACGGGCGTGATGCGCCCCGACGCGGTACCCAGCAGCGAGGCCACCAGCAGCCGCGTCAGCGGCCTCGTATCCAGCGCGTCGGTGCGTCCGGCATAGGTGACGTGCAGGCGCGTCGGCGCAGGCACCAGGCGCGCGGCCAGCCGCCCGAGTGCGGACATCAACGGCATCCACGGGCCGACCTCGCGCGCGGCCTCGGCGGTCAGCGGCGGCAGGTTGACGCAGCCGGCCACCGCTCCGGTGTCGATGAAGTCCAGGATCTGCCGGGCGAGGATCGTGCTCACCGCCTGCTGGGCCTCGCTGGTGGACGCGCCCAGGTGCGGGGTCAGGATCAACTTGGGGTGGGCGCGCAGCGGTGAGTCGGCCTGCAGCGGCTCGGTCACGAAGGTGTCCAGTGCGGCACCGGCGAGGTGGCCTTCATCCAGCAGCTTGAGCAGCGCGGCCTCGTCCACCAGACCGCCGCGCGCGGCGTTGACCACGTAGCCGCCCGGCTTCATCGCGCGCATGCGCGCCTCCGACAGCAGGTTGGTCGTCTCCTTGGTGCGCGGCACATGCAGCGTGACGATGTCGGCCCAGGCCAACAGCTCGTCCAGTGTTTTCAGCGGGACGCTGCCCTTGGCCGCGGCGGCCGGCGGCAGGAACGGATCGTATGCGGCGACCTCCATGCCGATGCCCAGCGCCTTGCGCGCCACGGTCGCACCGATGCGGCCCAGCCCGATCACGCCCAGGCGCTTGCCCTCCAGCTCGAACCCGGTCAGCCCCGCCTTGGGCCATTGCCCGGCCTTCATGCCGGCATCGGCCTTCGGAATGTGCCGCGCCAATGCGAACAACAGCGAGATCGCGTGCTCGGCGGCGGCCAGCGTGTTGCCGTCGGGCGCGTTCATCACCGCGATGCCGCGCGCGGTGGCGGCATCGACGTCGATGGTGTCCACGCCCGCGCCGGCACGGCCGATCACGCGAAGCTTCGTCGCATCGGCAATGGCCTCGGCGGTGACCGGCGTGGCCGAACGCACCAGCACGGCATCGACGCCGTCCAGCGCGCGCGCAAGCGCCGCGGGGTCCTTGATCGGGTCGGACACGACCACCTCCCATCCCGCGTCGCGGAACAGGGCCAGGCCGTCGTCATGGATGCCATCGCACGCCAGTACTTTCATTGCAGGTTCCTCGTCCTCGGTAAGGATGCGGAAGAGCCCTGCTAGCCGGCGCTGCGGTCGAGCGGTGCCCGCTCAGAAGGCGGGCGGGTACTGCGGTGGTGCTCCTGCGGGTCGGGAAACGGGGCCGGCTGGCATGGGAGTCCGCGACAGCCCGGAGACTAGCAGCAATCCCCGGCAGGAATGAAAACGCCGGCCGGGAGCGAACCCGGCCGGCGTCGTTGTCCGATGGCGTGCGACGGGGTCAGGGCGCGGCGACGTCCATCTCCTGCAGCAGGTTCGGGGCCGGGAAGACCTCCTGCATGATCCAGCGCATGTAGCGCTGGTCGACGGAGATCATCCGCGTCATCACCGGGTCGAACACCCAGTTGGAGCTGACCGACTCCCAGTTGCCGTCGAATGCCAGCCCGACCAGCTTGCCGTGCGCGTCCAGCACCGGCGAGCCGGAATTGCCGCCGGTGATGTCCAGGTTGGACAGGAAGTTGACCGGCACCGTGCCCAGATCCGGATCGGCAAGGCCGCCGTACTGCTTGGCCTGGATCGCATCCAGAAGCGGCTGCGGGGCATTGAACGG
>MIDV01000048.1:2319-9146 GCA_001830245.1 Lysobacterales bacterium RIFOXYA1_FULL_69_10
CGTCGGTCTTGGTGTAGCCGGTGACGTTGCCGAAGGTGATGCGCAGGGACGAGTTGGCATCCGGGTAGACGAAGCCGCCCTGGCTGCGCTTGTGGTCGGCGACGGCCTGCAGGTAGACCGGGCGCGCCACCAGCGCGTCACCGGCGCGCAGCTTCGCTTCCTTCTCCAGCTGCAGCACGGTCGGCATGGTGGCCACAGCGAACTGCACCGCCGGGTCCTTGCTGGCCTCGAATGCGTCGCGATCGGCCTTGAACAGCGCGATGCGCTTCGCGTCGTCCTTCAGCTCCGTTTCGGCCAGGCGATCCAGCGCGGCTTCGATCGCGGCCGCGTCGTTGCCGCCGAGCCATGCATCCACCGCGGCGATGCGCTGGTCGGCCGGCAGCTTGATGTATTCGCGCAGCCAGTAGGCCTGAAGCTGGCGGTCCATGCCCGGCTCATAGCGGCGCTCCATCTGCCGCAGGCTGCCTTCGAACGACGGCAGGTCGCGGTCCTGGTAGCCGGACTCGCGCTGCGCGTCCGGCTTTTCGCGCTCGATCGACAGTCGGTACAGCTGCGACGCCGCACCCAGCACGCCGGTGTTGCGCAGCTGGCCGAAGATAAGGTCGCGCTCGCGATGCTGGCGGGCCAGTTCGCCCAGTGCCTCCAGTTGCGCGTGTGCCTCCAGCGCGGCCTGTCCGTCCGCACCCTGCCGGCGCAACCACGCCAGGACGGCAGCCTCGTCCTTGCGCTTGGTGTCGGCCGCGCCGATGCGACGGAAGCCTTCCAGCTGGCCGTCGTAGTTCTTCATCGCGTTCTGCCAGCCACGGATGGTGTTGGCGTACTTCACCTCGACCTCCGGGTTGCGCCGGCCCTCGGCCTCCACCAGCGCGACGAGGTTCTTGAAGTGCCGGCCTACCACCGGGTAGGCCCAGTTCGCGGTGTGGTCGAAATCCGCCGCCAGCGCGTAGCGGCTGGTGGAACCCGGGTAACCGGCCACCATGACGAAGTCGCCCTCGCCCAGCGGGCGGTCGGCCAGCTTCAGCCAATGCCTGGGCTCGTACGGCACGTTGTCCTCGGCATACGCCGCCGGCTTGCCGTCCTTGCCCACATAGGCGCGGTAGAAGGCGAAGTCGCCGGTGTGGCGCGGCCACATCCAGTTGTCGATCTCGCCGCCGAAGTTGCCGATGCTGCCCGGGGGCGCATAGACCAGGCGCACGTCCTTGATCTCGAGGTTGCGGAACAGCCGGTAGGTGTTACCACCGGCAAAGCTGTACAGGCGGCAGCGGTAGCCGTCCTCGGCCTCGCAGCGGGCGATCAGCTGCTTTTCAAGGTTCTCGAGCGCCTCTGTGCGGGCCAGCGCATCGGGTGCAGCGGCAATGGCCGCGCGCACCTGGTCGGTGACGTCCTCGATGGAATCGAGCGCATAGATGCGCGAGGTCGGGCCCGCCGACACCTCATCCCCCATCGTCGCGGCGTTGAAGCCGACGTCCATCAGGTTGTTGTCGGGCGTTGAATTGAGCTGGATGGCACCGTACGCACAGTGGTGGTTGGTCACCACCAGGCCCTGAGGCGAGACGAAGCTGGCGGTGCAGCCGCCCAGCGAGACCACGGCGCCCATCGGGTCGCCTGTCAGGTCGGCCAACTGCTCGGGCGACAGCTCTAGGCCCGCCTTCTCCAGCGGACCGGCGATCTCAGGCAACTGCTGCGGTACCCACATGCCTTCGGCTGCCATCGCGCCTCCCGTGACTCCGGCCAGCGCCATCGCGGCGGCCAACACTGTGTATCGCATGCATACGCTCCTGGGTCGGTGAACCGGCCGAGTCTAGCCCGCGCCCGCGCCGCATCGCCAATGCCTTCAGGGGCCGGCCCGTATAATCGCCGGCCTGCCCCGTGCCCCTCCAACCGGGCCCACTTCCCCCAGGAACCGTCATGACCCAGACCGACACCGTCCCCACCCGCATGCGCGCGCTGGTCAAGCGCGAAGCCGCCAAGGGCATCTGGATGGACGAGGTCGAGGTGCCCTCGCCGGGCCCCAACGACGTGCTGATCAAGCTGGAGAAGACCGCCATCTGCGGCACCGACCTGCACATCTACCTGTGGGACGAGTGGAGCCAGCGCACGATCAAGCCGGGCCTGGTGATCGGCCACGAGTTCGTCGGCCGCATCGTGCAGCTGGGCGCCGAGGTCAAGGGCTACCGCATCGGCCAGCGCGTGTCGGCTGAAGGCCACATCGTCTGCGGCCACTGCCGCAACTGCCGCGCCGGCAAGCAGCACCTGTGCCCCAACACCGTCGGCATCGGCGTGAACCGCAATGGCGCGTTCGCCGAGTACATGGTGATGCCGGCCACCAACCTGTGGCCGATCCCCGACCAGATCCCCAGCGAGCTGGCCGCGTTCTTCGACCCCTACGGCAACGCCGCGCACTGCGCGCTGGAGTTCGACGTGGTCGGCGAGGACGTGCTGATCACCGGCGCCGGTCCCATCGGCATCATCGCCGCCGGCATCTGCAAGCACATCGGCGCACGCAACATCGTGGTCACCGACGTCAACGACTACCGCCTGAAGCTGGCCGCCGACATGGGCGCGACCCGCGTGGTCAACGTCGCCAACCAGTCCATCAAGGACGTCATGAAGGACCTGCACATGGAGGGCTTCGATGTCGGCCTGGAAATGAGCGGCAACGCGCGCGCCTTCAACGACATGCTCGACTGCATGTACCACGGCGGCAAGATCGCGCTGCTGGGCATCCTGCCCAAGGGCGCGGGCATCGACTGGGATCGCATCATCTTCAAGGGCCTGACCGTGCAGGGCATCTACGGCCGGCGCATGTACGAGACCTGGTACAAGATGACGCAGCTGGTGCTGGGCGGCTTCCCGCTGGGCAAGGTGTTGACCCACCAGCTGCCGGTGGAGGAGTTCCAGCAGGGCTTCGACCTGATGGAAGCCGGCAAGTCCGGGAAGATCGTGCTGAGCTGGAACTGATCGCATATCGCGTCGCAGATAGCGACGCCCAGCCATGCCGCGCCCGCCGCCTGCAACGCGGGCAGGCAGGGCGAACAGGCAGTCGCGTGCTTGCCCTCCTTACGGCCTGCGCGTGCCGAGTCTCCAGTTGAGTCCCTCGCGCCACCACTGCCAGGCCATCGCCCCGAACAGGGCGGTGAGCCACAGGCCCAATTGCCACTCAAGCGCGTTTTCGATGCGTTCGTGTGTGGCGGCATCGGCCACGTACCCCGACACAACGGCTGCCAGACCCGTCAGCAGGAAGCCCGCCGCGACGACCCGCAATGCACTGTCGCGCGCGGGAACAACGGATCTTGACTGCGCATCGGCGTGGAGCACCATGAGAAGCGACAGGTAGCTGCACGCGAAGTAGCCGGTGACCCCATAGCGACGCAGCAGGCGGTACACGTCTCCTTCGCTCCCCAGGAAGTTGGCATAGAGCGCCAAGAAAACAGCGGCAAAGACGCCCAGTACCGCAACTTTCCAGGCATGCGCCAGGCCCCGCTGGGTCAACCGCCCTGCGGCCGTCCACCAGCACGCCGCCTGCAGCGCCGCCGTCGGCAACATGACAAGCCGGAAGAGGTCGTTGCCCGCCCCGTGGCGCGCGGCCCGGCTGATCGACACACAGCCGTCCAGATAGGGATTGCACGCCGGGATCAACTGCGCGTGCAGCGACAGCCCCCAGGCCAGGTGCGACACGACGAAGGGCAAGGCCGCAGACAGCGCCGGCAGCCACCAGGCCGGGATGGCAAAACGTTCAGGCCGCGGCGCGTCCATCTCCGATTCCAACCCGCCCGGGGTCGCGGTTCGGGCATTGGATAGAATCACGGGTTCCGCCGCGGGACGCGCCAGCACCAACCCGCCCTCCGCCGCACCGTCCACGATGGACGCCGTCGTGCGCCGCCCCTCGTTAGGGCGGTGTCGACTGCCCCACCCCGCCCAACAGGAACCGGACATGCCCACCTCCCTCACGCAACGTTACGCCGCCGAGCTCGACACCATCCGCGAGCAGGGCCTGTTCAAGTCCGAGCGCGTCATTACCTCTCCGCAGTCCGCGGAAATCGTGCTGGCCGACGGCCGTACCGTACTCAACTTCTGCGCCAACAACTACCTGGGCCTGGCCGACCACCCTGAGATCATCTCGGTCGCCAAGGACGCGCTCGACAGCCACGGCTTTGGCATGGCATCGGTGCGTTTCATCTGCGGTACGCAGGACCTGCACAAGCAGCTCGAGAAGACGATTTCCGACTTCTTCGGCAAGCAGGACACGATCCTGTACGCGGCGTGCTTCGACGCCAACGGCGGCCTGTTCGAGCCTCTTCTGGGCGAGGAGGACGCGATCATCTCCGACGCGCTCAACCACGCCTCGATCATTGACGGCGTGCGCCTTTGCAAGGCCAAGCGCTTCCGCTACGCCAACTGTGACATGGCCGACCTGGAGGCCCAGCTGCAGGCGGCCGATGCCGCCGGCGCGCGCACCAAGCTGATCACCACCGACGGCGTGTTTTCGATGGACGGCTTCATCGCGCCACTCGACCGCATCACCGAGTTGGCGGCCAAGTACGGCGCGCTGGTGCACATCGACGAATGCCACGCAACCGGCTTCCTGGGTGCGACCGGACGCGGCTCGGCCGAGGTCAAGGGCGTGCTGGAGAAGATCGACATCATCACCGGCACGCTGGGCAAGGCGATGGGCGGCGCGCTGGGCGGCTTCACGACGGCGAGCGCGGAAGTGGTCGAGCTGTTGCGCCAGCGTTCCCGCCCCTACCTGTTCTCCAACTCGCTGCCGCCACACGTGGTCGCGGCCGGCACCAGGGCGTTCGAGATGCTGGCCTCGGCCGGCGACCTGCGCGCGCAGCTGGTGGAGAACACCGCCTACTTCCGCGAGCGCATGACCGCGTCCGGGTTCGACCTCAAGCCCGGCGAGCACCCGATCGTCCCGGTGATGCTGTACGACGCCCCGCTCGCCCAGCGCTTCGCGCAGCGGCTGCTGGAAGAAGGCATCTACGCGATCGGCTTCTTCTTCCCGGTGGTTCCCAAGGGCCAGGCGCGCATCCGCACGCAGATGTCAGCCGCGCACACGCGTGAGCAGCTGGACCGCGCGATCGATGCGTTCGTGCGTATCGGGCGGGAACTGGGCGTGATCGCGGGCTGATCGTCCGAACGGCCCTGCTCCTTCTAGCCCGGCGAGGGCGGCGAGGGCGGCGACAGGAGGGCTACCTCGTCACGTGACAATTCGCGCCACGCGCCCTTGGCCAGGTCGCCCAGGACGACCGGGCCGATTGCAACGCGCACGAGACGCACTACCGACAGGTCGAATGCCGCCAGCAGCCGCCTGATCTGGCGGTTGCGTCCTTCGTCCAGCACCACCTCGAGCCACGCGTTCCGGGTGCCTTCGCGCAACAGCCGTAGCGACTTGGCGTGCAGATGCTCGCCATCGACGTTGGCACCTTTGTGGATGTCCTGCAGCAACGCGTCGCCGGGCACCCGATCGACCTGCACGTGGTAGGTCTTGTCCGGTCCGCGCTCCGGGTCGGTGATCGAGGCGGCCCACTCGGGGTCGTTGCACAGCAACAAGAGCCCTTCACTGGCCTTGTCCAAGCGTCCGACCGGCGCCACCCAAGGCAGCTCCGATCCCTCCAGGCACTGGTAGATGGTGTCGCGTCCGCGCTCATCGCTGGCGGACGTGACCAGCCCGCGCGGCTTGTTCAACGCGATGTACCGCCGCTCGACAGCCGGCAATTGCCCACCGTCGATATCGATGGCGTGGCGCCCGTCGACCACGGGATACTCCGGGTCCCGCACCACGCGCCCGTCCACCCGTACCCGGCCGGCCTGCACCCACTTTGCAGCCTGGCTGCGCGAACACACGCCCCGCTTGGACAGCACGCGCGCAAGACCGTGTCGAACCGGTGGCTTCATATGCGAAGGCGGCCGCTGGTGCGGCCGCGATTCCGGAAACTCTGGGCCCGCGGCGCGACCTTACTGGTCGCCCTCGGCCGCCGCCTCGTCGTCCTGCGCCTGGTCCTCGGCAGACACCGGGTCGGCCGCGGCCGGGGGTGCGGTCGGCGCCTCGCCCTCGACCACCGGCGCGGCGGGGTCCACGGCGGGGGTCGCCGGCTTGCTGGCGCCACGCGCGACGCGAACACCCTTGGACTTCATCCACGCACTGAATTCATCGGCGGTCATGCGCTTGCCGTTCTGGTTCATGTCGAACCGCCACGGCGTGTTGTCGAACTCCGTCTTGGGCTGGTACGCAGCCGGATCGGTCGACGACGGCGTAGTGGTGGACGACGTGGCATCCGGTGTCGTGACGGCCGTTGCGCCCGGGGCCGCAGCGGGCACGCCCGGCACGGCAGCAGGCAACGGCGCATCGGGCGAGACCGGCGGGGTCACCGATGCCACATTGCGGCACTGGTCGACCTGCAAACGGAACAGCACCTGGTCGACCGACCTGGACTCATCGAACGCGTTGGCCAACACGCCGGTCGGTGCACCCAGCTGGTGGCTCGGCGCAGCCAGGCCCGGCGCCAGCGGCGCGACCACGGTCGGCTGCACGGGCAGCGCGCGCGGCGCGGCCAGGGACGCGCACGTTTCGGCGGTCTGCGCATGCGCCAGGGCGGCACCGGTCAGCGAGACGAAGGCAAGGACGAGGCGGCGCATGCGGTACTCCATTGAGTCGGACTGGATGATGCGTACCCAAGCGCGCATCGACGGCCAGTGTAGGTGTGCGCCGCGTGTGCCACAACCGAACCGCGCACAAAAAAAGCCCGGCACGTGGCCGGGCTCTCGATGCGGATGGGCGGACCCCGAAGGGCCCGCCCGAATGCATCAGTTCTGCACGTTCA
>MIDV01000049.1 GCA_001830245.1 Lysobacterales bacterium RIFOXYA1_FULL_69_10
CGTAGCCCACCACGTGCGCGAACATCCCGCCCAGCGGGTAGCGCCGGGTCAGGTAGGGCACCACGTCCACGCCGGGAAAGCGCCAGCGGTTCACCGCGAAGCGGGCGATCTCGTCCTCGGTCAGATGCATCTTCAACGGCACGTTCTCGAAGCGCCGGCTCTGCTTGAGCTGCTTGCGGAACGCATCCAGGTCGTCCCGATCCAGCGGCACCACCTGGCCCAGCTGTGCCAGCAGCGCCGGCATGTCCTTGATCTGTTCGGGCACCACTTCCAGCCGGAACGCCGGCACGTTGTCGGCCAGCAGCACGCCGTTGCGGTCGTAGATCAGCCCGCGTGCCGGCGGGATCGCGCGCGGCTTGACCCGGTTGGCCTGCGAGCGGGTGACGAACTCGTCGTGGCGCATCACCTGCAGGAACACGAAGCGGCTCAGCAACAGGCACAGGCACAGCACGATCAGCACGAAGCCGGCCAGCGCCCGGCGCCGGAACAGGAGGCTTTCGCCGTGGGGGTCCTTGATCGAACGCCGGAGCTTCATGTCACTGGTTCATGCCTCATTGAATCCGCAGGCGCGCGCGCAAGTCGTCGAGCAGCAGGAACAGGAACGGCCACAGCGCCGCGCCCACGAACGGCGAGATCCACCAGCTCGCCGGCGGCAGCGACGCACCGGCCAGCATGCGTACGATCAGCAGCAGGATGCGGTCGTTCAGCAGCAGCGCCAGCACCGCCAGCGCCTGCTGCCACATCGGGAAAAAGCGCAGCCGCGAGCGGAAACGCAGCGCGATGAAGACCAGCGCGCACAGGCGCAGGGCCTGCTCGCCCAGCACCATGCCGTTGAGCAGATCCGCCGCCAGGCCCACCATGAAGGCCAGCCCCAGGGTGACCCGATCCTCCGATTCCAGCGACCAGTACAGCAGGAACAGCGCCGGCCAGTACGGCTTGAACGGCTCCAGCACGCCGGGCAAGGGCACCAGCATCGACAGCAGCGCGAACACCAGCGTGCCGACGAACCACCACAGGCTCAGGCGCTGCTTGTTCATCGCAGCGCCCCGCTGGTTGCCGGCGGGGCGGCCGAGGTTGCGCCGGTCGGCGCGAGATCGCTCGGCGGCCCCATCGGCGTCACCGGCGCGGGCGGTCCGTCCGGCTCGGCCTGGTCGTGCAGCAGCAGCACGTCCTCGCTGCGGTCCAGGTCGGCCGACGGCTGCGCCATCGCCACCAGGAACATGCCGGTCGCCGCCGGCGCCACCGAGCGCACCTCGCCGACCGGAAAGCCCGGCGGGAAGCGCCCGCCGAGGCCCGAGGTGAGCAGCTTGTCGCCCGCGCGCACGTTGGCCGCCAGCGGAATGTCCGGAAGGGCGAGCTGGTCGCCGTCGCGCGAACCATAAGCCACGGTGCGCAGGCCGGTGCGCTCGATCACCACCGGGATCGCATGCGCCGGATCGGTGATCAGCATCACCACCGAGGTGGTCGGCAGCACCTCCTTCACCTGGCCCATCACGCCGTGCGCGTCGATCACCGGCTGGCCCGGCCTGACCCCGTCGCGCGCTCCCATGTTCAGGGTGAGCTGGTAGCGGTAGGCGCCCAGGTCCACGCCGATCACCCGCGCGAGCTGCACGTTCAGCTCGAGGCTGTGCTGGGTGTCGAGCAATTCCTTCAGACGCTGGTTCTGTTCGGCGACGGCCGCCATCCGGTTCAATTTGGCGTTGGCCAGCAGCAGGTCCTCGCGCAGGCGCTGGTTCTGCTCGGTCAGCCGCTGGCGGTCGGCAAAGGCCACGCTCATGGTGCGCACGCCCACCGCCGGCAGCCCGGCCAACCGGTACACCGGCTCGACCACGGCCGCCGCCGTGTAGCGCAGGCGCCATAGCCAGCCGTTGCGCTGGTCGAGCACCATCAGCACCACAGCCAATGCGAGATAGACGATCAGCCGCAGCGTGCCGGCCGCATTGCCGGCGAACAGAGGCGAGGATTCGTCGCGCGTGCGCGCCATGGCCGCCCCTGCCTAGCGTGCGTTATTCGGGCGCGAAGAAGTCGCTGCCGTGCTGATCGATCAGCTCCAGCGCCTTGCCGCCACCGCGCGCCACGCAGGTGAGCGGATCGTCCGCCACCTGCACGTGCAGGCCGGTCTCCTCGGAGAT
>MIDV01000050.1 GCA_001830245.1 Lysobacterales bacterium RIFOXYA1_FULL_69_10
GGATCCGCTGGCACGAGAGCTGCCGGCCAGCTTCCGCGCGCACACCACGCACGAACAAAGCGTGATCGAGCCGCCTCGCGGAGCCGCCGTATTGGCCCGATCTGCACGGGACCCGCATCAACTCCTGCGCTACGGGCCGCATGCGATCAGCGTGCAGTTCCACCCGGAGTTCAATGCCGAGGTGATGCGCGCCTATATCCGGCGCAAGCATGCCGATATGCGGCGCGAGGGTACCGATCCGCAACAGATCTTCAGCGCGGTGGCCGCCACGCCGATTGCTCGCCGGCTGTTACGCCAGTTCTCACGCCATCACCGCTGGATTGCGGTCGCGGGCTGAAGCCTCAGCCACGCAGGCGGCGAGCGATCGCGTCGCGCGAGAACAACGCGAACACCACGCCGAACAGAAAGCCGCCAATGTGCGCCCACCAGACATAGGCGCCATAGCTCGGTCCCGCATAGCTGAACAGCAACTGCAGCAGAACCCAGAGACCGATCAGCAGGAACGCCGGTACCCGCACGAACTCCAGGTACAGGCCCAGCGGCAGCACCAGGCCGAGCCGTGCACGCGGAAACAGCGCCACATACGTGCCGACCACCGCCGATACCGCGCCACTGCAGCCGATGATCGGCAGGCGTACGCCGGTCAGGGACAACGCACCGATCAGGTTCGCCACGATCCCGCCCACCACGAACAGCAGCAGGAACCGCAGCGAACCCAGTGCACGTTCGCCGGGCAAGCCGAAGATCGCCAGAAACAGCAGGTTGCTCAGCAGATGCAGCCAGGTCACATGGATGAACAGCGCCGTGAACAACCGCAGCAAGGCGGGATCGGTCAACTGCGGCAGCAGCGCCTCATGCGGATCGAAGATATTCGCCGGCACCGTCCCCCATTCCAGCAACACGGAAACCCGTTGCGTGGGAGGTGTCAACGCCAGGCCCACGAAACACATCACGCAGACCGTCACCACCAACAGGGTTGCCCAGTGCCAACGGGGACGGCGACGTGTTTCGACATGGACGAACAAGAGCCACTCCCCCAGACATGCACCGGACCGCAGTGTGCCAGCCATCATAGGCGATGACGAATCGCCCGCGATGATGGAATCGGTATTTCGCTCCCAAAGAAAACCCCCACCGTTGCCGGTGAGGGTGTTTCAGGGTGAAGCGCCTGGCGGTGGGCTGTGCCGCCTGCGGTCTGCAGTCGCCGCGGCCACGGCCGGCGCCATAAAGACGAAGGCCTCCCCGATCGGGGAGGCCTTCTGGAATAAAGCCCCTGGCGGTGACCTACTCTTGCATGGCAAAGCCACACTACCATCGGCGCATGCGCGTTTCACTTCTGAGTTCGGGATGGGATCAGGTGGTACCACGCCGCTATGGCCGCCAGGGAAGGGGTGGGAGCAGCGCTGATGCGCCGGCTCCACATTTTTGAAGAGGCGGCCCTGACAGCCGGCTCTCCCGTGAACGATCCTCGATCGAAGAGTTGAAGAGTCCGGCCATGGATGGCCGGTCTTGACTCTCCGTGAGAGGATCTCACGTAAAGATAATCGTAAACGAGTGACAAGCGTCGAGGTGAATTCGAATCAGACAAGCTTCGAGGAACAAACGAAGCGTCTTGGGGTTATATGGTCAAGCCTCACGGCTCATTAGTATCAGTTAGCTGAACGCATTGCTGCGCTTCCACACCTGACCTATCAACCACCTGGTCTTGATGGTGCCTTAAGGAGAGTCAAGCTCTCGGGAGATCTCATCTTGGGGCGTGCTTCCCGCTTAGATGCTTTCAGCGGTTATCACTTCCGTTCGTAGCTACCGGGCAATGCCATGGGCATGACAACCCGAACACCAGCGGAACGTCCACTCCGGTCCTCTCGTACTAGGAGCAGCCCCCCTCAAATCTCCAACGCCCACGACAGATAGGGACCGAACTGTCTCACGACGTTCTGAACCCAGCTCGCGTACCACTTTAAATGGCGAACAGCCATACCCTTGGGACCGGCTACAGCCCCAGGATGTGATGAGCCGACATCGAGGTGCCAAACACCGCCGTCGATATGAACTC
>MIDV01000051.1 GCA_001830245.1 Lysobacterales bacterium RIFOXYA1_FULL_69_10
TAGGAGCACCCTCGGCGCGATGCTCTCGGCTTGCTGATGGGCCGGAGAAAAAGCATCGCGCCCAAGGGCGCTCCCACGGAAGGCGAGGCGTCTAACCCCGCCTCAACACCATCTCGTACACGAACTTGCTGCCGAAGAACGCCAGCAGCAGCAGCGCCATCGCGGTGAGGGTCCAGTGCACGGCCTTGGCGCCGCGCCAGCCGTAGCGCCAGCGGCCCAGCAGCAGGCCGCCGAAGACCAGCCACGACAGCACGCTGAGCACGGTCTTGTGGGTGAGCTTCTGGACCAGGAAGTTCTCCACGAACAGCACCCCGGTCAGCAGGGTGGCGGTCAGCAGGATGAAGCCCACCGTGATGGTGCGGAACAGCAGGTCTTCCAGTTCCGTCAGCGGGGGCAGGGCGCGCAGCCAGAGGTGGAATTCGCGCCGGCGCAGGGCGCGCTCCTGGGCCCACAGCATGACCGCCAGCAGCGCGGCGATGGCCAGCGCGGCGTAGGCCAGCAGCGCCAGCCAGGCATGCAGTTGCAGGCGCCAGTCCAGCCCACTGGAGGCCTGATGGCCGTACAGGTGGTAGGCGGCCAGCAGCGCGGCCGCGAGCGGGAAGGCCACCACCCCCAGTGCGGCCATCCGGCCCTGGATGGCCACCAGCAGCGTCATGGCCGCCATGCCCAGTGATACCAGCGAAAGGGCCGCGAAGAAGTGCATGTCCGGCCCGCCCGGCGTGCGCCACGCCACCAGCAGGTGATAGGCGCCATGCAGGACCACCGCGCCCAGCGCCGGCCACAGCCACGGCCTTGAGGCCTCGCCCGCATCGCGGGCGACGGAGCGGACCAGCAGGCCGGCGGCAAGCAGGTAAAGCGCAACGGCGATGAGAATGACTGTCATCGGGGAAGTGTCGCACAGCGGGCAGCACCGGCGCAGGGCATGCGCGGCCAGCGCCTGCACGGGGCGGGGCGGCGGTGTGAGGCCGCTATAATCGCCGTCCGTTTTCCCTGGTCCCGCCCACCCCATGTTCGAATCCCTCACCCAGCGACTCTCCGGCACCATCGAGCGCCTGCGCGGCCGTGGCCGCCTGAGCGAGGAGAACATCCGCGAGGCCACCCGCGAGGTCCGCATCGCCCTGCTGGAGGCCGACGTGGCCCTGCCGGTGGTGCAGGCGCTGATCGAGCGCATCAAGGTGCGCGCCGTCGGCCAGGAGGTGCTGAAGTCGCTGACGCCGGGCCAGGCGCTGATCAAGGTGGTCCGCGACGAGCTGACCGCGGTGATGGGCTCGCAGGCCAGCGACCTGAACCTCAACGTGCCGGCACCGGCCGTCATCCTGATGGCCGGCCTGCAGGGCGCGGGCAAGACCACGACCGTCGGCAAGCTGGCCAAGCACCTGCGCGAGAAGCGCAAGAAGAAGGTCATGGTGGTCAGCGCGGACGTCTACCGCCCGGCCGCCATCGAGCAGCTGAAGACGCTGGCGCAGCAGGTGGACGTGCTGTTCTTCCCGTCCGACGCGGGGCAGAAGCCGGAGGCCATCGTCCGCGCCGCCATCGACGATGCGCGCAAGTCCTTCGTGGACGTGCTGATCGTCGATACCGCCGGCCGCCTGGCGATAGACGAGGCCATGATGGCCGAGATCAAGGCCCTGCACGCGGCGGTCAAGCCGGTGGAGACGCTGTTCGTCGTCGACGCGATGACCGGCCAGGACGCCGCCAACACCGCCAAGGCCTTCAGCGAAGCGCTGCCGCTGACCGGCGTGGTGCTGACCAAGACCGACGGTGATGCGCGCGGCGGTGCGGCGCTGTCGGTGCGCTACATCACCGGCAAGCCGATCAAGTTCATCGGCGTGGGCGAGAAGCCCGACGGGCTGGACGTGTTCCACCCCGAGCGCGTGGCCAACCGCATCCTCGACATGGGCGACGTGCTGTCGCTGGTGGAGCAGGTCGAGCAGAACGTCGACCGCGAGAAGGCCGAAA
>MIDV01000052.1:0-1155 GCA_001830245.1 Lysobacterales bacterium RIFOXYA1_FULL_69_10
GCTACGACGCCGACGCGCGCCCCGGTTATCCCGTGCTCTACCTGCACGACGGCCAGGACGTGCCCGCCGTGCGCCTGCGCGAAACACTGGCCGCCCTGTATGCGCGCGACGCCATCGCGCCGGTGATCGTTGCCGCCATCCACATGCTGCCCGACCGCATGGGCACCTACGGACTGTCCGACCGCCAGGTCGGGACGGCCGTTGTCGCGAACACGAAATACGGCCCGGTCGGCACGCGCGCGCACGACTACGCGCAGTGGGTGGCGACCGGCCTCGTGCCCGCCATCGACGCGCGCTACAACACGCGCACCACGCCCGACGCGCGCGCCACGCTGGGCTGGTCGCTGGGCGCGCTGGCCGCGTTCAACCTGGGCTGGCAGTACCCCGACCTATTCGCGCGCGTGGGCATGTTCTCGCCGTCGCTGTGGCTGTCGGCCAACACCACCGATGCCGACACCGTGCAGCGCACGCGGCTGGCGCAGCGCCTCGTGCACGACGGTCCGCCGCGCGTCGGGATGCGCGTGTTCCTGGGCATCGGCGATGCCGAGGAGACCGACGACCGCGATGGCGACGGCATCAACGACGCACTCGATGACGTGCGTGACTTCGCGCTGGGCTGGAACGCCGACGACGCATCGCTCGCAGCCGGCGCCGGCCTGCGCGGCCTGGCCCAGTCCGGCTACAAGGTCGACGCGGACCACGCGACCGCGCCCGGCCGCGGCGATGTCGCCGTTCACGTGCTGCCGGGCGGGCAACACAACCAGGCCTCGTGGGCCAGGCTGCTTCCGCATTTCCTGCGTTGGGCCTACACCCGCACGGCGCCGCCGCTCGACGCAACCGGCACCACGGTGGGCTGGGCGCAGGTGCCGTCGACACACGTGCCCGCGCGCGACGTCGACATCTGGCTGCCGCCCGGTTACGGCGACGACCCGGACGCGCGCTTCCCCGTGCTGTACATGCACGACGGCCAGAACCTGTTCGACCCGGCGCTGAGCTACACCGGCGTGGACTGGGGCGTGGACGAGGCGATGACACGGCTGATCGAGGCCGGGCGCATCCCGCCGGCGATCGTCGTGGGCATCTGGAACACGCCCGCGCGCTTCCCCGAATACATGCCGCGCAAACCGGTGCCGCCGCGGGGCCTGGACTTCGGCC
>MIDV01000052.1:1171-2034 GCA_001830245.1 Lysobacterales bacterium RIFOXYA1_FULL_69_10
GCTGCCGGTCGAGCGCATCGCGTCCGACGCCTACCTGCGCTTCATCGTGGAGGAGCTGAAGCCGCGCATCGACGCCACCTTTCGGACAAAGCCGGGCCGCGAGCACACCGCCATTGCCGGCTCCAGCATGGGCGGGCTGATCTCGCTCTACGCCGCCGCCGAGTATCCCGACGTGTTCGGCCGCGTCGGTGCGGTGTCCACCCATTGGCCGGTCGGCGACGGCCTGGTCATCGACTGGCTCGCCGACCACCTGCCCGACCCCGCCACGCACCGGCTCTGGTTCGACCACGGCACCGCCACGCTTGACGCGCAGTACGCGCACTACCAGCGACGCATGGACCGCGTGCTGCGCGAGGCGGGCTACGTCGAAGGCGAGAACTGGGCCACGCGCGTGTACGAGGGGGCTGAACACAACGAAGCGGCGTGGCGCGCGCGCATCGACGAGGTGCTGGCATTCCTGATGGCGGAGTAGCGGGCGCCTTCAGTCGGCCGGGCGATGGTTGAAGCTGATGGCGCGCGTCACCTGCCATCGGCCGTCCTGGTGGCGCCAGAGCATCACGAACTCCGCCTCGCCCTCGCAGCGCCCGCTGTCCACCTGGCAGAAGCGGTGGGTACCACGCGCCACCGCGCCGAAGCCGGCGATCACCGACACGTCGAACGTGTCCTCAACCAGCTGGCGCGTGTAGCGGCCGCAGGCGTTGCGGCGAGTGTTGTCGATCATCGACTCGCGCGTCCAGGTGACCCCGCCGAGGTCGTGGTAGAACTCCAACGCGTCGTCGAAGTACGACGCATGGCGCTGCAGTTGCGCAGGGTCGCTGCAGCGATTGAACGCGTCGAACACCGCGGCGTCCAACGCCTTGACG
>MIDV01000053.1:0-10860 GCA_001830245.1 Lysobacterales bacterium RIFOXYA1_FULL_69_10
AGCACCACGCCGGCGAAGCCCTGGAACAGGTTGTCGGCGCTGATGGCGACATAGAACGCCCAGATCTGCGACGGGTACTGCGCCATCAGCACGAAGGCGACGTTGGACAGCGCGACACCGATCGCGGCCAGGAACAGCATCCTGCGGAACCCGAACGCGGCCACAGCGATACCACCAAGGAACGCACCGGCGATACCCATCCACACCCCGTAAAGCTTGGACACGGTGGCGATGTCCGCCTTGGTGTAGCCCGAATCCAGGTAGAACGGACCGGCCATGACGCCAATCACCTGGTCGGGGAACTTGAACAGGCCCACGAACAGCAGCAGCGCCAGCCCCAGCAGCAGGCCGTTGGTGGAGAAGAAGCTGGAGAACGGCTGCCAGAACGCGCCGAAGAAATCGATCCGGCGTACGACCGTCGACTCCGGCGCCACCGGCTCGCGGCACACCAGCGTGGTGATGATGGGCAGCAGCATGAGTGCGGCCATCGCCAGGTACGCCTCGCGCCAGCCGAGGAACTCGGCGACGTACAGCGCGCCGGCACCGGCCAGGATCAGGCCGATGCGATAGCCGAGCGTGTAGGTGGCGGCAAGCGCGGCCTGCGCCTTCACCGGCGCGATCTCGATGCGGTAGGCGTCCACCGCCGCGTCCTGCGTGGCGCCGGCGAAGGACGCCACCAGCACCCACATCACCAGCGGGCCGACACCCAGCTCCGGGCGCGTCAGTGCCAGCGCGGCCAGCCCGAGCGCCACGACCACCTGCGACACGAACAGCCACGAGCGACGGCGGCCCAGGAACGCCGTCAGCGGGAACGCGTAACGGTCGATCAGCGGCGCCCACAGGAACTTCAGCAGGTAGAAGAAGCTGGCCAGGCTGATCAGGCCGATGCTGCCCAGGTCCAAGCCCGAGTCGCGCAGGCGCGTGGACAGCGTCATCGACGCGATCAGCAGGAACGGCAGGCCCGAACCGAAGCCCAGCATCAGCATGGTCATCGCCGAGGGCGTGCCGAACGCGCGGCGGATGCCGCGCCAGCCCTTGTAGGACGCGGGCGCGGCAGCGGTGGTCGCGGAGGTCGCCATCAGCCCAGTGCCCCCGCGTAGTCGACGGTGAACGGCGCATGGTCGGAGAACCGCGGCTCGCGCAGGATCGCGCAGCGCTGCAAGCGCTCGCGCAGCCCCGGCGTCAGCAGCTGGTAATCGATGCGCCAGCCCACGTTGTTGGCGCGCGCCGCGCCGCGGTTGCTCCACCAGGTGTAGTCCTGGCCCTCGGCATGCAGCGCGCGGTAGGCATCGACCCAGCCGTCGGCGCAATGGTCGGTGCCGTCGCTGCCGCCATCGGCGTGCACCTGGCCGTTGAGCCATGCGCGCTCGGGCGGCAGGCAACCGGAATTCTTCTGGTTGGATGTCCAGTTCTTGATGTCCAAGCGGCTGCGCACGATGTTCCAGTCGCCGCACAGCACGTACTCGCGGCCGCTGGCGCGCCAGCCGTCGAGGATGGGCTTGAGCCAGTCCATGACTTCGAACTTGAAGCCCTGACGCAACTCGCCCGACGACCCCGACGGGATGTAGAACGACACCACCGAGAGGTTGCCGAAGCGCGCCTCGATGTAGCGGCCTTCGTCGTCGAACGGCGCCCAGCCCAGCTCGGTGCGCACCTCGTCGGGTTCGCGCCGGGCGTAGATCGCCACGCCGCTGTAACCCTTCTTGGTCACCGCGTCGCGGAAGAACGCGCGGTAGCCGTCGGGCAGGAATTCGGGACCCGCCAGCTGGTGCTCCTGCGCCTTGGTCTCCTGCACGCACAGCACGTCGGCGTCCTGCTGCGCGAACCAGTCGAAGAAGCCCTTGCGGGCGGCCGAGCGCAGGCCGTTGGCGTTGAAGCTGATGATGCGCATGCAGGTTCCGCGTCGGGGGTCGGGCGATCATAACAACGCGCCCGCGGCCGGTGCGGCGGGCGCTGGCCTATCATGGCCGGCCCCGTGACGGCGATCGCGCCGCACGTTCAGCCTTCCCGACAGACGCACGCCGATGACCGACCACCGCACCCGTTTCCTGCAACTGGCGCTGGACGCCCAGGCCTTGCGCTTCGGCGAGTTCACGCTGAAGTCCGGCCGCACCAGCCCGTACTTCTTCAACGCCGGCCGCTTTGATTCCGGCGCCGCGCTGGCCGGCCTGGCGGGCTGTTACGCCGACGCCATCGAGGCGGCCGGGCTGCAGTTCGACGTGCTGTTCGGGCCGGCCTACAAGGGCATTCCGCTGGCGACCGCGCTGGCGTGCGAGTTCGCCCGCCGCGGGCGCGACCTGCCGGTGGCGTTCAACCGCAAGGAGACCAAGGCCCACGGCGAAGGCGGCCAGCTCATCGGCGCGCCGCTGGACGGCCGCCGCGTGCTGGTGGTGGATGACGTCATCACCGCCGGCACTGCCATACGCGAGGCGCTGGCGATCATCGGCGGGGCGGGCGGCACGGTTGCGGGCATCGTCATTGCCCTGGACCGACAGGAAATCGTCGGCGAGCCGCCAGCGGATTCGACGGCGCCGCGACGCTCGGCGGCAGAAACTGTCGCGGATGAACACGGATTGCCGGTGGTGGCCGTGGCGCGGCTCGACGACCTGCTCGCGTTCGCGGGCGGCCGCTCGGAACTCGCCGCACAGCGCGACGCGCTGATGGCCTATCGCCAGTCCTACGGCAGCGCCACCGGCGGCTGATCAACCGCGGCCGCCGCTGGCCCGACTCTTGCGTTATCCCTTCCAGATGGCCACCACGAACACATCAGGGACGACCGGAGGCGACATGACGACTGCTCACACCTCGACCGCTGCACGCACGATGCTGGGCGCGACGCTGCTGCTGGCCCTGGCCGCACCGGCCACCGGCCTGGCCCAGCGCCAGTCGAAGTCGCCGGCCGCGCCGAAGAAGCTGTACTGCTGGGACGAGGGCGGACGCCGCGTCTGCGGCGACGCCCTGCCGGCCGATGCGGTCGACAACGCCCGCACCGAGATCAACGCGCGCAGCGGCCTGCCGACCGCGCGCATGGGCCGCGCCCTGACACCCGAGGAACGCGTCGCCGCCGAGGCGGCCGCGCGCCAGGCCGCCGCCGAGGCCGCCGCGCAGGAAGCCGCGAAGCGGCGCGACATCGCGATGGTGGAGTCCTACGACAGCGAGGACGAACTGCGACGCGCCTTCCAGCACCGCATCACGTTGATGGACGAAACCGTGCAGGCCTCGGAGTACGGCATCAAGGGCCTGCGCCAGAGCCTGGTCAGCCTGCTGCGCCGTGCCAGCCAGGCGGAACTGGCCGGGCAGAAGGTCCCCCGGGATCTCGCCACGACCATTCGCACCCAGCACGACCAACTCATGCGGCAGCAGGCGTTGCTGGTCGAGCACAAGCGCAGCCGGCGCGAGGTCGAGGGTGACCTGGCCGCCGCGCTCGAGCGCTATCGCGACATGACCGGCGCCGACGAAAACGCCAACACCGGCGGCTGACAGCGCGCGTCCGCGGCCTCGGCCCGGGAGCCACCCATTTCCACGCAGCCCTCTCTTGATGGAGAGGGCTAGGAACGGCTGTGCAGCGCGCCGGGCGCGACCAGCGACTAGAACGGCAGCGCCAGGTCCGGATCGACCGCCAGGATCTGCGCCTTGAAGTCGGCCTTGATCCGCGCCATCGCCTCGTTGGTGTCGGCATCGAAGCGCAGCACCAGCACCGGGGTGGTGTTGGAGGCACGCACCAGCCCCCAGCCGTCGGGCCAGTCGACCCGCAGCCCGTCGATGGTGGACAGCCGCGCGCCCTCGAAACGGGCCTGTTCGACGAAGCGCTCCACGAACGCGTGCGGGTTGCCGCCCGGCGCATCGACCTTGATCTCCGCCGTGGCCACGCCGTCGGGCAACGCGGCCAGCTGCTCGGCCGCGGACTGCGGCCGGGCGGCGAGGATTTCCAGCAGGCGCGCGGCGGCGTAGATGCCGTCGTCGAATCCGTACCAGCGCTCCTTGAAGAAGAAGTGGCCGCTCATCTCGCCGGCCAGCTCGGCGTCGGTTTCGCGCATCTTCGCCTTGATCAGCGAGTGCCCGGTCTTCCACATCAGCGGGCTGCCGCCGTGGCGCAGGATGTGTCCCGGCAGGCGGCCGGTGCACTTCACGTCGTAGATGATCATCGCGCCGGGGTTGCGCTCCAGCACGTCGGCGGCGAACAGCATCAGCAGGCGGTCGGGGAAGATGTTGTGGCCGTCGCGCGTCACCACGCCGAGGCGGTCGCCGTCGCCGTCGAACGCCAGGCCCAGGTCGGCGTCCAGCCGGGCCACCATCTTGATGAGGTCGGCCAGGTTTTCCGGCTCGCTCGGATCGGGGTGGTGGTTGGGGAAGGTGCCGTCGATCTCGCAGTACAGCGGCGTGACTTCCGCACCGATCGCCGCCAGCACGCGCGGGCCGAGCTCGCCGGCCACGCCGTTGCCGGCATCGACCACCACCTTGAGCGGGCGGTCGATCTGCACGTCGGCGGCCACGCGCTGCACGTAATCCTCGCTGATGTCGCGTGACTCCAGCCCGCCCGGCGCGTCGGTGGTGTGCAGGCGGTCGTCGGCGATGCGCGCGTAAAGGTCGGTGATGGCGTCGCCCGACAGCGTCTCGCCGCCGACCACGATCTTGAACCCGTTGTAGTCGGGCGGGTTGTGGCTGCCGGTCACCGACACGCAGGAGCCGGCATTGAGGTGGTAGGCACCGAAGTAGGTCAGCGGCGTCGGCGCCAGGCCGATGTCGACCACGTTGCGACCGGCGCGGCGCAGGCCGGTGACCAGGCCGTTGACCAGGTCCGGGCCGGACAGGCGACCGTCGCGGCCGACCACGATGTCGACCAGGCCCTTCTCGTGCATCAGCGAGCCGACGGCATGGCCGATGAGCTCGGCCACGCCCGGGTCCAGGCTCTGGCCGACGATGCCGCGGACGTCGTAGGCGCGGAAGATGCCGCGGTCGATGGCCACCGGGCTGCTGCCGGTGGCGACGGTTTGGGTACTGGACGACTTGATGGGGCGTTCCTTCTTCGCTGGGGTGGGTTCGGCCTGCATGCTCTCGGCCAGGGTCTGCTCGGGCTCGGCGTCGGCCTCGTCGGTGGCGGCGGCACGCTTGAGCTGGGGCGGGCGCCAGGCCAGCAACGCGATCAGCAATGCGACCACGGCCAGTGCCAGCGTGCCGACCAGCCCCAGGCCGAACGGGCTGCCGGGCGCCGGCGGCACCGCCGCGGCGACGCGAAGTTCGCTGCCGGGCACCTTCACGGCCATCACTTCGGCGCCGCTGGCAAGCGAGGTATCACCACGCTCCAGGACGCTGTGGCTGCCCTGGCGCAACGCGAGGTAGCGGCCGTCGCCCAGCGGCGCGGCATCGAACCCGCCGGCGACGCGCTCCAGCGGCAGCTGTGCCAGCGCCACGGCCACCGGCTCGCCATCGGGTCCCTTGAATGGTGCGGCCAGTGCGGCCAGCGGGGCGGACGGGCCACCCGTCATCCACACCACGGCCCCGTCGGCGGCCAGCGCGGCTTCCAGCGCGGCCAGGCGGCCGTAACCCCCGGTGCCCGCGTCATCGAGGCCCGCGTACGTGGCCTCCAGGTCGGCCGGAACCACCATGCCGCCCTGCGCGCCCGGCCAGCCGTCGGTCAGCAGTGCGCCGGCGCGGTCGAACTCACCGGCCTGCACCGCCGCCGCGAAGCCGGGGTTCTGCATCTGTGCGGCCAGCCGCTTCTTCTGGTTGGACAGCGAGCTGCCCAGCGACTGTGCGGCCACGTCGCGCGCCGTCACCAGGCTGCTGCGCCGCGCGCCGTCGCGCTGCTGCTGCCAGGCGCTGAACGCCAGCCACGCCGCCAGCAGCAGACCCAGTGCGATCACCACCGGCCGCAAGGGCCGCAGCTGGTCGAGCGAAAGCTGCGGCCGTTCGATTTTCAGGTCCACCATGTGTGCGGCTCCAAGCGCTGTCCCGCGATGTCAACGCACGCCGGTATGGCCGAATCCACCGGCCCCGCGCGCACTGGCTTCGAACTCATCGACCACCTGCAGCGCCGCCCGGACAATGGGCAGCACGACGAGCTGTGCGATGCGATCCCCCGGCTGCATCGTAAAAGCCTCCTGCCCGCGATTCCACACGCTGATCATCAGCGGGCCCTGGTAGTCGGCGTCGATCAGGCCCGTACCGTTGCCCAGCACGATGCCGTGCTTGTGGCCCAGTCCCGAGCGCGGAAGGATCACCGCGCACAGCCCCGGGTCACCGAGGTGGATCGCCAGGCCCGACGGCACCAGCGCGGTATCGCCCGGCGACAGCGTCAGCGGCTGGTCGAGCGCGGCGCGCAGGTCCAGGCCGGCGCTGGCTTCGGTGGCGTAGGCCGGCAGCGGCCAGTCGGCGCCGAAGCGCGCGTCGAGGATCTTCAGTTCGAGGGTGTGGTGCATGACGTCGGCGGAGTCCTTGCAAGTCGTCGGTGATTCGCCACGGATCGCAGCATTCATCCGTGGCCGGGGGCGCCGCCGGTGAGCCGGCGCCCCACCACGTCGAGCAGGTCCCGGGCCAGTTCGCCCTTCGGTGCCGGCCCCAGCGCGCGCTCGCCGCCATCCCAGTAGATGGTCAGGGCGTTGTCGTCGCTTTCGAAGCCGCTGCCGGGCACGCCGACGCGGTTGGCGGCGATCAGGTCCACGCGCTTGGCGGCCAGCTTGCCGCGGGCGTAGTGCTCGACACGGTCGGTTTCCGCGGCGAAGCCGACCACCAGGCGCGGCCGTGCGGCGTGCGCGGCCACCTCGGCGAGGATGTCCGGCGTGCGCACCAGCTCCAGCGTCAACGTGTCCTGCCCGACCTGCTTCTTGAGCTTGCCGGGCGCGACCTCGCGCGGGGTGTAGTCGGCCACCGCGGCAGCACCGATGTAGATATCGCACGGCAATGCGGCGAGGACTGCCTCGTGCATCTGCGCGGCCGAGCGCACGTCGATGCGCTGCACGCCGGGCGGCGTCGGCAGGGCCACCGGGCCGGCGACCAGCTGCACGTCGGCACCGCGTTCGGCGGCCGCCGCGGCAACGGCGAAACCCATCTTGCCGCTGCTGCGGTTGCCGATGAACCGGACCGGGTCGATGTCCTCGAAGGTCGGCCCGGCGCTCACCACGACCTTCAGGCCGGCCAGCACGCCCGTGCGGGCGTCCGTCATGCCGGGTCGCCGGCGAGCGCGGCCACGATCGTTTCGGGCTCGACCATGCGGCCTTCGCCGACCTCGCCACACGCCTGGTCGCCCGCATCCGGGCCCAGCACCAGCACGCCGCGGCCGCGCAGGGTGTCCATGTTGGCGCGGGTGGCCGGGTGCGCCCACATCAGCCGGTTCATGGCCGGGGCGACGGCGATCGGCGCATCGGTGGCCAGGCACAGGGTGCTGACCAGGTCGTCGGCCAGCCCGTGTGCGAGTTTGGCCAGGGTATTGGCCGTGGCCGGGGCGATCACCACCACGGTCGGCCAGCGCGCCAGTTCGATGTGGCCCATGGCGGCCTCGGCGGCCTCGTCCCACAGCGAGGTGCGGACCGGCTCGCCCGACAGGGCCTGGAACGTGGTCGGGCCGACGAAACGGGTCGCCGCTTCGGTCATCGCCACGCGCACCTGTGCCCCGCCCTTGCGCAGGCCGCGCACCAGCTCGGCGGCCTTGTAGGCGGCGATGCCGCCGCAGATGCACACCAGCACGCGCTGGCCGGCCAGCGGCCCGGTGGGCGCAGGGCCCGTAGACGCAAGGGGCGACGCGTCGGTCATGGCGCGGGGCGAAGTCCTACCTGAAAAGCGGCGGTTAGCTTACCCGAAGGCCCGGGGCCGCCCGATCGCCGGCGTCGGCGCGAATGCCGACGATGACGGCCCCATCGAGCCCTGCAGCCCATGCACATCCGAGATTGGCCGGAAGCCGAGCGTCCCCGGGAAAAACTGATGGCCCGGGGCGCGGGCGCCCTGTCGGACGCCGAGCTGCTGGCACTGTTCCTGGGCTCGGGCCTGCGCGGCCGGGATGCGGTCACCACCGCCCGGGAGCTGCTGGCCGCCCACGGTCCCCTGCGGCGGCTGCTGGACCGGTCGGCCGTCGAGCTGGCCAGACTGCCCGGCCTCGGCGCCGCCCGCGCCTGCACCCTGTCGGCCGCGCTGGAGCTGGGCCAGCGCCACCTGCACGCTGCCTTGGAACGCGGCGAAGCACTGTCGGACCCGGCCGCCGCCGGCCGCTACTTCGCCCACCGCCTGCGCGGGCTGGCGCACGAGGTGTTCGCGGCACTGTTCCTGGACACGCGCCACCGCGTCATCGCCTACGAGGCGCTGTTCAGTGGCACCGTCGACGGCACGGAGGTGCACCCGCGCGAGGTGGTGCGCCGCGCGCTGGCCCACAACGCCGCCGCCGTGATCGTCGGCCACAACCACCCCAGCGGGAACCCCGAACCCAGCGCCGCCGACCGCGCCGTCACCGCCCGCCTCAAGCAGGCGCTGGCGCTGGTGGACCTGCGGCTGCTGGACCACTTCGTCATCGCCGACGGCCCGCCGGTGTCGCTGGCGGCACGCGGCTGGGTGTAGGCCGCGGTCGGCCGGCGCGGCGCCACCGCGTACAATGCGCGGTTCCGTGGAATCCCCTGCAGGTCCCCTGTGAAAGCCTTCCTCCGCGCCCTCGTCGCGCAGGCCATCGATGCGCTGCGCGCCGCCGGCACGCTGCCGGCCGACCTCGACACGCCCGACTTCGTGATCGAGCGCCCGAAGAACCGCGCGCAAGGCGACTTCTCGACCAATGCGGCGATGCTGCTGGCCAAGCCGGCGCGCTCCAACCCACGCGCGATCGCGCAGGCGCTGCTCGACGCGCTGCCGGCCAGCGACGCCGTGGCCAAGGTCGAAGTCGCGGGCCCGGGCTTCATTAATTTCCACGTCAGCGAGGCCGCATGGCGCCACGCGCTGGGCGATGTGCTGTCGGCCGGCGAGGCCTGGGGCCGCAACGATGGCGGCCGCGGCCACCGCGCCGGGGTCGAGTACGTCTCGGCCAACCCCACCGGCCCGCTGCACGTCGGCCACGGCCGCGCCGCGGTGATCGGCGACTGCATCGCGCGCGTGCTGGCCGCCAATGGCTGGGACGTGGCGCGCGAGTACTACTACAACGACGCCGGCGCGCAGATCGACAACCTGGCGCTGTCGGTGCAGGCGCGCGCGCAGGGCCGTGGCCCGGATGACGCCGACTGGCCGGCCGACGGCTACCGCGGCGACTACATCAAGGACGTTGCCGCCGCCTACCTGCGCGGCGACACCGTCGAGTTCGAGGACCACGCCGTCACCGGCGCGAAGGATGCGGCCGACCTCGACGCGATCCGGCGCTTCGCCGTGGCTTGGCTGCGCCGCGAGCAGAACGACGACCTGGGCGCGTTCGGCGTCGGCTTCGACGTGTTCTTCCTGGAGTCGTCGCTGTACGCCGACGGAAAGGTCGAGGAGACCGTGCGCGAGCTCATTGCCCACGGCCACACCTATGAGGAAGGCGGCGCGCTGTGGCTGCGGTCGACCGATTTCGGCGACGACAAGGACCGCGTCATGCGCAAGTCCGACGGCAGCTACACCTACTTCGTGCCGGACGTCGCCTACCACCTCTCGAAGTGGCAGCGTGGTTACGAGCGCGCGATCACCGAACTGGGCGCCGACCACCACGGCAGCCTGGCCCGCGTGCGCGCCGGCCTGCAGGCGCTGGATGCCGGCATCCCGCAGGGCTGGCCGGAGTACGTGCTGCACCAGATGGTCACGGTGATGCGCGGCGGCGAGGAGGTGAAGCTGTCCAAGCGCGCCGGCAGCTACCTCACCCTGCGCGACCTCATCGACGAAGCCGGCCGCGACGCCACGCGCTGGTTCCTGGTCGCGCGCAAGCCCGACTCGCAGCTGACCTTCGACATCGACCTGGCGCGCAGCCAGTCGCTCGACAACCCGGTCTACTACGTGCAGGTCTCGCACGCGCGCATGTGCGGGCTGATGCGGCAACTGGCCGAGCGCGGGCTGACGTACGACGCCACGCTGGGCCTGTCGCGTCCTCTTGAAGACGACGACGCCACCGCCGAGCTGGTCGCCACGCTGCTGCGCTACCCCGACGTGGTGGAAACTGCGGGCCGCGACCTCGAGCCGCACCAGGTCGCCGCCTACCTGCTGGAGCTCGCGCAGTCGTTCCAGAGCTACTACAACGACCACCAGTTCCTGGTCGACGACGCCGGCCTGCGCAGCGCGCGGCTGGTGCTGGCGCAGGCCGCGCGGCAGACGCTCGCCAACGGCCTGTCGCTGCTCGGCGTGAACGCGCCCGAGGTGATGTAACCGCACGTGTCGCGCGCGCCGGAGGCTTCCCCGGCGCCGCGGCACGTTGACTTAGACTGGCACCCACGTTTGGCAACCCACCCGGATCGCGCATTCGCGACCGGACTCCGGCACGAGGACACGCACTTGGCAGCACGACGCGGCAAGAACCAGGCTCGACGCAACTCCGGCTCGCAGGGCCTGCCCGGCTGGGCGTGGATGGTGCTGGGCATCGTGCTGACGGTGATCGTGGTGCTGGCCGCGCCGAAGCTGCTGAAGTCCGACGGCGACGGCTTCTTTCGGCCGCAGCCCAACCCGGACGCGCAGCCCGCACCCGTAAGCAGCAGCGGTGACGACATCACGGTCGATGAACCCGGTGCGGCCGTCGAACCGGGCGACGCACCGGACGACGAGGAGCGCGAGTACGACTTCTACACCCTGCTGCCCGGCAAGGAAGTGCCGCTGAGCGATGCCGAGCTGGCCGCCACCGAGCGCGCCGAGGAGCAGCGCCTGCAGGCCCTGCAGGAGGCGCAGGCCACGCGCGAGGATCCGCTGCCCGCGCCGGTCGACACCACGCCGGCC
>MIDV01000053.1:10899-51466 GCA_001830245.1 Lysobacterales bacterium RIFOXYA1_FULL_69_10
TCAAGGCCCGCATCGCCCTGCTGGGCCTGGGCGCGCGCGTGGAGTCCGCGCAGATCGACGGCAAGACCGTCTACCGCGTGCGCATGGGGCCTTACGGCACCGCCACCGACCTGGCCGAGGCCAAGCGCAAGCTGTCCACCGGCGGGCTGGATTCGCTGGCAATCAAGGTGCAGTAACGCCGGGCGACCGGCGCGCGACTTGCAGGCGACCTGCATACGGCGAACGTCATCGTGCTTCTCCGCCCGTCATCCCCGCGAAGGCGGGGATCCAGTGGCGTTAGCCTCCTCGCCCCGGGGCTGGACACCGCGAACGTCGAGATGGATCCCGGCTTTCGCCGGGATGACGGATGACCGGTTATCGCCGCGCAGCCATCACGCGTGGACGTTGGGCTCCAAGCCGCATGCCGCCCATCCCCGCGACGCGCCCGGCCACTCCTCCCGCGCCGGCACGGTGACGACAGCCGGCAGGCCATTGCCTAGACTCGGCGCACCCCTCCACCAGGACCGCGCATGCCCGCCTTCCGACTCGACACCCGCACCCTGACCGGCGGCGTGGTCGCACTGGCCCTGCTGCTGGCGTTCGACCTGTTCGCCTCGCTCGCCGATGCCGACTGGAGCGTCGAGGTGCGCACGCCGTTCGGCCCGTTCTCGGTGGTCACGCTGGCGGTGACGTTCGTGGCGATGGCGGTCGGGGGCTGGGTGGCGCGACGCGGGTTCACGTGGGTGGCGCTGGCGCTGACCGCGCTGACCTGGGTGACGGTGGTCGTGACACTGCTGGCGATTGCCGGCCCCGACAGCCCGGCGCAGATGCGCAGCGTCGGCGGCGTGCTGCGCTACAACGCCGCGGCGATCGTGCTGGGGCTGGCGACGGCGTGGCTGGGTGCCTTGGTCGGGCAACGGCTGGCGCAACGGCGCGCTACGGTGTCGGAACACGCGTAGCGCAGGACGCGTCCACGCGGCCCGCTTTCAAGCCCGGGACCACCATCCCAGGCACAACGTGTCGGTGCTTGCGGATGACGCAGGTCCCTCGCTGCGCCGGGACGACGCCTGGTCAGCGCGCCGCGGTTACGCGCCGCGCTTCAACCGGATCAGCGCCGAGGTATCGGCATCGCCGTGCCCGCGCTCGACCAGCTCGGCGTAGTCGGCGGTGGCCTGGTCGAGCACCGTGGTGCGGATGCCCGTCTCGCGCGCGACCTGCTGCACGATGCGCAGGTCCTTGAGCATGTGCGCGGACTTGAAGCCCGGGGTGAACTCGTCGCGCAGCATCGTTGCGCCGCGCTTGTCGAGGAACCAGTTGCCGGCCGCGCCCGCCATCAGCGTCGGGATCAGCCGCTCCGGGTCCAGGCCCAGCTTCTCGGCCAGCGCCAGGCCTTCGCACACGGCCTCGTTGATGCCGGCCACCAGCACCTGGTTGACGGACTTGGTGGCCTGTCCGGCGCCGGTGTCGCCCATGTGCGCGATGCGCGCCGCGTACGCCTCCAGCACCGGACGCGCCTGCTCGATGGCCGCTTCGTCGCCGCCGACCATGATCGACAGGCGCCCGGCGCGCGCGCCTTCAACGCCGCCCGACACCGGCGCGTCGACAAAACCAATCCCCTCCACCGCCAGCATCGCCGCCGCACGTCGCGCGGTCTGCACCGATACGGTCGAGTGGTCGATCACGAGTGCGCCGCGCTTGAGCACCTTGGCCAGCGCGGCAACGTTCTCCAGTACGTCCGCGTCCAGCGATACGCACAGCGCGACCACGTCGCAGTCGGCGAAGTTGTCGGCCGAGCGCGCCACGCGCACGCCCAGCTCGGAAGCGAACGCCTCGGCCTTGGACTGGGTGCGGTTGGCCACCACCACCAGCGCGCCGCGGGCGTGGAGGTGGCGGGCCATCGGCGCGCCCATGGCGCCCAGCCCGATGAAACCGGTCCGGGGGGTGGGGGGCGTGTCGATCGATTGGGTCATGGTTCGGTCCTGCCATGCGCGGCCGGGCCGCGCGGGGTTATCCAAGGGAACAACGTGCCGACCGCGGCGAATCGGCCCCGGGTCGATCCGGGCGTCCGCGGCAGCGCTGCACGGTGGTGAACGTGCCGGCCGGGGCCGGCAGGGCGATCAGTGGGTGGTGGCCTCGTCCAGCGGCGTGTCGTCCAGGTACGTGTACCCGGTGAGGCCGGTTTCAAGCGCGGCGGCCAGGCGCTGCGCCTCGTCGACGGGAAGGCCGGCAGCTTCGACGCGGGCGCGGTAGGCCGCGCGCAGGTCGTCCAGACCGTAGCCGACGTAGTCCAGCATCACGTCGGTCGTGTCGCCGCTGCGCTGCTGCACCAGCTGGTAGCCGTCGCCCGACGCATCCACGCGCACTTCCACCGCGTCGGTGTCGCCGAACAGGTTGTGGATGTCGCCGAGGATTTCCTGGTACGCACCCACCAGGAAGAAGCCCAGCCGGTACGCCTCGCCCGGCTTCAGCGCATGCATCGCCAGCGAGGTGTTGAGCGATTCGTTCTCCACGTAGGTGTCGATGCGGCCGTCCGAGTCGCAGGTCAGGTCGGCGATCACGCCGCGCCGCGCCGGCGCCTCGTCCAGGCGCTCGATCGGCACGATCGGAAACACCTGCTGGATCGCCCAGACGTCGGGCATCGACTCGAACACGCTGAAGTTGACGAAGTACTTGTCGACCAGCCGCTGGTTGAGTTCGTCCAGCACCGGCTGGTGGCTCTTCTCCCCCGGGCTCAGGCGGCGGCGCACGCCGTGGACGATCGCGTAGAACAGGTCGTCGATGCGCGCGCGGTGCACCAGGTCGATCTGCCCCAGCGCGTACGCCGACAGGCCTTCGTTGTGGTGGTGCACGGCCTCGTGGAACAGCTCCACCGCCGGGCGCTCGCCCAGCTCGTCGTGGATCCCGCGCAGGTGGCGAACGACCGCCGGCTCGTCGTCGTGGACTTCGGGCACGCGGCCCTCGGGGGCGCGCTCGACTTCCGAGACATTGGCCACCAGCACGGCGTGGTGCGCGGTCATCGCGCGGCCGCACTCGGTGACGATGCGCGGCTGCGGCAGGCCATATTCTTCGCAGGCCTCGGCCAGCGGCTGCACGATGTTGGACGCGTACTGGCCCAGGCCGTAGTTGATCGAGTAGTAGCTGCGCGAGCGCGTGCCTTCGTAGTCGATGCCCAGGCCGCCGCCGACGTCCATGTAGCGCACGTTCGCGCCCAGCTTCGACAGTTCGACGAAGTAACGCGTCGCCTCGCGCATGCCGTTGGCGATGTCGCGCACGTTGGAAATCTGGCTGCCCATGTGGAAGTGCAGCAGCTGCAGGCAGTCGGCCATGCCGGCGTCGCGCAGGCGCTTCCACAGGTCCAGCACCTGGCGCGGGCTGAGGCCGAACTTGGCCTTGTCGCCGCCGCTGTTCTGCCACTTGCCCGCGCCCAGCGAGGCCAGCCGCATGCGCACGCCCAGGCCGGGCTTCACGTCCAGCGCGGCCGCCTCTTCCATTACGAGCGACAGCTCGGAGGGCTTCTCGACGACGATGAAGGTCTCCAGCCCCAGCTTGCGGCCGATCAGCGCCAGCCGGATGTACTCGCGGTCCTTGTAGCCGTTACAGACGATCAGCCCGCCCGGCTGGCTCAGCGCCAGCACCGCCATCAGCTCGGGCTTGCTGCCCGCTTCCAGTCCGAAGGCGGCCTGCGGATGCGCGGGATCGGCCGCGCCGCGCTCGGCCAGGGTGCCGGCCACGCCGCGGTGCTGGTTGACCTTGATCGGGTACACCGCGGTGTAGCCGCCGGCGTAGTTCCAGTCGGCCATCGCCTGGCCGAACGCGCGCTGCAGCTTGCCCAGGCGGTCGCCGAGGATGTCGGGGAAGCGCACCAGCAGCGGCAGGCGGGCGCCATCGGCGCGCGCGGCATCGACCACCTCGGGCAGCGCCACGGTCGGGCCGGCCTCGCCACGCGGGCGCACGACCACCCGGCCGGCGCCATCGACGTCGAAATACCCCTCGCTCCAGTGCGGGACGGAGTAGGTGGCGCGGGCCTGATCGATCGACCAGTCGGACATCGGCGGGGACCGGGGGTGTCGGGGGGGAGGCGCATTCTACAGGCAGCCCCGGTGACGCCCGGTGGCGGCGCGTCCGGCATGCGCACGGCGCCCCGCAAGCACCCGCGCACGCCCGTGACCCGGCCGCGATGCCCGCTTCGCTACAATCCGCGCCCCTTTCATTCCCCCACGCCGCGGGCCGCGCCCGCCGCGCCCACGACAGGACCGCCCCATGACCGAGCCCACCTGGCACTACGAGAACTTCGACACCACCGGTTCGGCCATCGGCTACCGCGTGACGCGCAAGCTCGACGAGGTGCAGTCGGACTTCCAGAAGATCGAGATCTTCGAGACCACCGACTGGGGCAACCTGATGCTGATCGACGGCGCGGTGATGCTCACCACGCGCGACAACTTCCTCTACCACGAGATGATGTCGCACCCGGCGCTGTTCACCCACGCGGCGCCGAAGAACGTCGTGATCATCGGTGGCGGCGATTGCGGCACGCTGCGCGAGGTGCTCAAGCACCCGGGCGTGGAGCGCGCCGTGCAGTGCGACATCGACGAACAGGTCACGCGCATGGCCGAGAAGTGGTTCCCGGAGCTGTGCGACTCCAACGAGGACGCGCGCGCGCAACTGCTGTTCGACGACGGCATCGCCTACATGAAGAACTGCGAGCCCGGCAGCGTCGACGTGGTGATCGTGGACTCCACCGACCCGGTCGGCCCGGCCGAGGGCCTGTTCAACAAGGCCTTCTACGAGAGCTGCCACCGCGCGCTGAAGGACGACGGCATCCTGGTGCAGCAGTCCGAGTCGCCGCTGGCGCTGCTGGACCTGATCCGCGCGATGCGCGCCGAGATGGGCAAGGCCGGCTTCGACGCCTTCCAGACCCTGCCCTTCCCGCAGCCGTGCTACCCGACCGGCTGGTGGAGCTGCACGCTGGCGCGCAAGGGCGGCCGCGGCTTCGACTTCCGCGAAGCCGACGCGCGCGGCAAGGCGTTCGACACGAAGTACTACAGCGCCGACACCCACCGCGGCGCGCAGTCGCTGCCGCCGTTCGTGGCGCAGGCGCTGGGCGGCTGATCAGCGGCGCGATGCCGGCGGGACCCATCCGCAAGCGTTGCAAATGATGGGTTGATGGAGCCAACCCATCCTGCGGCGGCCAATCGTGCCTTCGTAGGGTGGGTGGACCGCGTAGGGTAGGTGGAGCGAAGCGATACCCACCGGCACGCGATGCCTGACGCCTGGAGGCCCTCCCCGGAAGGGGGCTACGCAAAAGCTCAACGCCTGTCGCAGAGCGTGCCGGCGCACGTCAGCGTGTTGAAGTCGTACAGCACCGAGTGGCCGAGATCGCCCGTGGGACGCGACACGCCCTTGGGCACAAAGAACGTCGCCGAGTGCGCGCCGTGCAGACCCGGCGGCAGTTCGAATGGCCTGAGCACCACGTAGCCGTTGTGCATCCGGATCTCCCCGGCCGGCTGCCCACCGGCCACCGGCGGCACGTCCGCCGCGGGCACCGTTGCGCGTGCGGCCAGCCAGGCTTGGGCGTCTTCCGGCCGCGCCTCGCGTAACCACCCCTTGGACACCGCGTGGGCCAACCCCGCCTTTCCACCGGCCAGTCGCTCGGCCACCTTGAAGGCCTCGTCGGGCTTGGCCGATGCGGCGGTCGCCAGCGCGGCACCGCCCTGCAGCGCCTGGCCCACCACCACCCGCCCATCGCGCGCCGGGTACACCATGTCGACGGGCTGGCCGAACGCGCGGCGCGCCACCGGGTTGAGCGTTCCCGCCTTCTCGGCGGTGACGTAGAAGTAGCCGCACGGCCCCTTGTTGTCGTGCGTGCTCACCAGCACCGGCACGTGCTCGGGCAGCCCCGTCACCACCTGGTGGTGGTAGCCGCCCACCAGCACGGCTGCGATCGTGGTGCCCTGTGACCAGCCCACGTGCCAGACCACCGGGTCGTAACTGCCCAGCATCAGCGCCACGCGCGCGCCGGGCTCGTTGACGGCCACGTCGATGCGGCCGGCTTCGTGCCCGCTGCGGTCGATGTGCATGCCCAGCCTGCGCCCGCCATAGGCACCGGCCGCGTAGACCTTGAGGGGCGCACCGCCGCCGGTGGCCAGCGATGGGAAATCGCACGCCGTCGCCGTCGATGCCTGCGCCGGCGCCTGGAAGTCGAACGGCTTGGTCGCTTCTGATGGGGTTGCCGAACCGGGCGTCGCGGGAGGGCTCGTAGCGGTGGTGGGTGCACCTGCACGCACCGCTGTGCCGGCGCTCCCAGCGATCGGAGGCGCGGACAGTGCCGGCGCGGTATCGGTATCGGTATCGGTATCGGTATCGGTATCGGTATCGGTATCGGTATCGGTATCGGACGTCGGCGCGCCGGTCGCGGCCGGGGCATCGCCGGCCATCGCAGCACCGGGCAGGCGCGACAGCAGCACGCCGCCCGCCGTCAGCGCGATGGCCAGGCCGGCCACTGCAGCCATCCACCCCGCCAGCGGTGCCGGCCGGCTCACAACGCGTCCGCGTCCAGCTCGCCGGTGCGGATGCGCACGGCCCGGTCCAGTTCGTAGACGAAGATCTTGCCGTCGCCGATCTTGCCGGTGCCGGCGGCCTTCATGATCGCCTCGACCACCGCGTCGGCCTGGTCGTCGGTCACGGCGACTTCCAGCTTGATCTTGGGCAGGAAGTCGACGACGTACTCGGCGCCGCGGTACAGCTCGGTGTGGCCCTTCTGCCGTCCGAACCCCTTGACCTCGGTGGCGGTGATGCCGGCCACGCCGGTTTCGGCGAGTGCCTCGCGCACATCGTCGAGCTTGAACGGCTTGATCACGGCCATGACCATCTTCATCGGCGTCTCCGGTGCCTTGCGTGCGCCGCGCAGGATAGCGCGAAGCTCACGCGCCCCTGCGGCGGCGCCGGGTTAAAGTGCGCGGCCCCGCCGGCCGCTGCGGACTTCCCCGACACCACGGGGCGCACGAGGCCGATGGCCGCGCCACGGCGCGTTGGACACGCTGCGGGGCCGCGCCACTGGAGACACCCACGCCATGATCGACCTCAACCCCATCGACGACCTCGCCCGCCGCCTCAGCAACCTGGTACCACCCGGCCTGCGCGAGGGACGCGAGGAGCTGCAGCAGAACTTCCGCTCGGTGCTGCAGTCGGGGCTGGCCAAGCTCGACCTGGTGACGCGCGAGGAGTTCGAGGTGCAGCGCGCGGTGCTGCTGCGCACGCGCGAGAAGCTCGAGGCGCTGGAGCGCACCGTCGCAGCGCTGGAGGCCGGTGCCCCGGCCCGCCGCGCCGGCGACACCCCCGACGCCTGAGCTTCCCCGCATGAACCTGGCAGTCGTGCACAGCCGTGCACGCACGGGCGTGCGCGCGCCCGACGTGCGGGTGGAGGTGCACCTGGGCGGTGGCCTGCCGTCGATGTCGATCGTCGGCCTGCCCGAGGCGGCGGTGCGCGAGTCCAAGGATCGCGTGCGCGCGGCCATCCAGTGCGCGCAGTTCGAGTTCCCGCAGCGGCGCATCACCGTCAACCTGGCGCCTGCCGACCTGCCCAAGGACGGCGGGCGCTTCGACCTGCCGATCGCGCTGGGCATCCTGGCCGCGAGCGGGCAGGTGCCGCTGGAGGCGCTGCGCGGGGTCGAGTTCCTCGGCGAGCTGGGCCTGACCGGCGAGCTGCGCGCGGTGGAAGGCGTGCTTCCGGCGGCGATCGCGGCGGCCGACGCCGGCCATCGCCTCGTGGTGCCCGCCGGCAACGGGCCGGAGGCGGCGCTGGCCGGCCGCGTCGAAGCGCGCACCGCACGCACGCTGCTGGAGGTGTGCGCCATGCTGGCCGGGCAGAAGGCACTGCCCGAGGCGGTCGCCCCCGTACCCACGCGCGACATCGGGCCGGACCTCGCGGACGTGCGCGGGCAGGCGCATGCGCGGCGCGCGCTGGAGATCGCCGCCGCCGGCGGTCACCACCTGCTGCTGGTCGGCCCACCCGGCTGCGGCAAGACGCTGCTGGCTTCGCGCCTGACCGGCCTGCTGCCGGAAGCCAGCGAGGAGGAAGCACTGGAGAGCGCAGCCATCGCCTCGATCAGCGGGCGCGGGCTTGACCCGGCGCGCTGGCGGCAGCGGCCTTATCGCAGCCCGCACCACACGGCCAGCGCGGTGGCGCTGGTGGGTGGCGGCGCGTTGCCGCGACCGGGCGAGATCTCCTTGGCGCACCACGGCGTGCTGTTCCTGGACGAACTGCCCGAGTGGGACCGCCACGCGCTGGAGGTGCTGCGCGAGCCGCTGGAATCGGGCGTGGTGACGGTATCGCGCGCGGCGCGCAGCGCCGAGTTCCCGGCGCGCTTCCAACTGGTCGCAGCGATGAACCCGTGTCCGTGCGGATGGGCGGGCGACCCCAGCGCGCGTTGCCGCTGCAGCAGCGACGCCATTCGCCGCTATCGCGGGCGCATCTCCGGCCCGCTGCTGGACCGCATCGACCTGCAGATTGAAGTGCCGCGCCTGCCGCCGGCCGAACTGCGCGCCGACGCGCCGCCCGGCGAACCCTCAGCGGCGGTGCGTGCTCGCGTCGAAGCCGCCCGGGAGTTGCAACACGCACGCGGTAGCATCACCAACGCCCGCATGCCGCAGGCGACGCTCAACGCCACGTGCGTGCTGTCAGCTGGCGACCAGGCCTTGCTTGAACGCGCCGTCGACGCGCTGCAGCTGTCGGCCCGGTCGATGCACCGCATCCTGCGGGTGGCACGGACCATCGCCGACCTGGCGGGCAGCGATTCGATCCTGACCCCGCACTTGAGCGAGGCAATTGGCTACCGCAAAGGGCTGACCCTCTGCTTCTAGCCGCCGGTGCAATCCCCACAGGCTGGCCGGCGGTTGATCCAGTCGATGGCTTCCTCGCGAATACGGTCGGCTTCGGCGCGGGTCTTGCAGATCGTTTCGCGCGTGCGCGTCCCGGTCAGCATCACCCTCTCGCATACCATTTCATCGCCGTCCTCCTGTTTCAGGGCCGCGAAGATCCACTCCAGGTCGTTGTTGACCCGCATACGGGGGCCCGGCCCGAGCTGGTCGGAGGTGGTCTTGCCTTCGATCAGCGACAACACGCGGGCCTGCCGGTTGAGCAGGCGGTCGCGGGTGTGGGCCGGCAGCCGGTACTCGGGGTCTCCACTCTGGATGGCTTCGCGGATGCGGGCCTGCTGCTCGCGGATCTCCTCGAGTTGGACCGGGATGTGATCCACGTCCTGCGCCTGCAGCGATGATGCCGGCCATGCCGCCAGCAAGACCGCGGCAAGAATCCATGTATATCTGCCCATCACCCACCTACCTTGTAGTAGAACGCAGTCCGGTGGCGCCCCCGGCACCCTCGCCGCCAGCGCAGCATACTGTAGCCCGCGCACGCCGCCGCGGCGCTCGCCGCAGCCCTGCTACGTGATGCCAGATTGGGCGCGCTCGGACGGCACAGCCCGCGAATCGCCTACTCGGCGCTGCCTGGATCACGACCCGGTCGTAGCGCGAGTTCCAAATTGCGGAAGCGGCGCGAGGGTTATTCGGAGTTAGGCCCGGCGTCAGCAACCGCCTCCCACACATGCCCCGCAGGGTCCAGTTCGGCCGTCTCCATCGTCTGCGCGCGCCAGCCGAAGCCGCAGATGGCCAGGGCGCCCTGGTGGATCGGGTCCAGGCCGAGGGCCTGCTCGATCTGCACTTCGTTGATGGCACCGGTGATGAAGGCGCCCAGCCCGGCCTCGGTGGCCGACAGGTACAGGGTCTGCGACAGGTGGCCGGCCTCCAGCGCGACCACGCGGTAGGCCTTGGCATGGTGCCGGTACTTCCAGAAGGTGCGGTCGAAGCGTGGGGCGAGGATGACCAGCACGTGCGCGTCGGCGAACCAGTGCTGCTGGGCGACCATGTCCATGACGAAGTCGCGCAGGCCGTCGCCCTCCCAACTGCGGCCCTCGGGCACCGCCAGCGGTTCCAGTGCGTGCGCGGTGGACTGGTAGTGGTACAGGCCCGGCGCCACGCCCTCGACGTGCTGGACGATCAGGTAGCACTCCATCGGGTGCAGCCCGCCGCCGGACGGCACGTTCTTCTTGAGGAACACCAGGTCGTCGCTGACGCGCACTTCCGCCTGCGCGGCAAACACGCGCTGCAGCAGTTGCGAGAACCGTTCGAACGGCACCTTCCGCTGCGCGTCGAAATTGCGGCAGGTCGCGCGCCGCGCCAGCAGCGCATCGAAGTCGTTGGGAGGGATGCGTGGCAGCCTCACCATGTCGTCCGCCGCGGCGCGCGTGGCCGCCTCGACCGGCGGTGCGCCCAGCACCTCGCGCATCGCCACCGCGGTTTCGGTGCCGCTGTCCTGCGAGTTCTTGACGGTGTTGACGCCGCTCCAGCGGGTGAAGGCATGTAGCGTCGCCGCGAGCGGGTGCCAGTAGGTGCCGCGAAGTGCTTCGTCGCGCTGGCGCAGGGCGGCGTGTTCGGCCGCGTCGGTGACCGCTAGGCCGAGGTCGATCAGCCGCTGCAGGGCGACGGCCGCCTCCGCCTCCAGCGTGTCCGGATCGACCCACTGGGTCGGGCTCAGCGCGCCGAGCAGTTCGCGCTCGGCGGCATCGACTTCGACCTCTTCTCCGAGGTGTGGTGCCAACGCTTGCCAACGACGCTGGCGAAGGATGCCATCGCCACCCAGCAGCAGCTCACCCAGATCGAATGCGGTGTCCTCCCGGGACTCGAGGAACAGCACTGCGCAACGCCTGATCCGCATTACTCCCCCTTTGTATTCCGACGGGCATGCCCCGCTCGCGCATTGTCGGCCAACCGGGCGGTGCCCGCCCATCAAAGCTCGCGCGGTTGTGGGCCTGCAGTGATCCGGTTAGATTCCGCCGGCCAGCCAAGTGGCTGATGCAACGGGGAAGGGGAACACCATGACGATGACCGCACCGCTGGAGGCCAGGATCGCCGACCGGCTGTTGGACCTGTTGAGCACGGACGACAGCTTCCGCGATCGCTTCCAGCGCGATCATCTCTCGGCGCTGGCTGAAATCGGCTACGTGCCCCAGGAGCCCGGTGCGATGACGGCTTGCGGTCTTGCAGTTGCTGCGCAGCCTGAGCCCTTCGCCGAGTGCAAAGTTCGGCAACTCGCCAGCAAGGAAGTTATTGCAGAGGCGCGAGAGGGCATTAGAAACATGCTCCTCCGAGGACTGGCTCATACGACGCCCCAACTCGACGCGCTTTTGCCTAGCGATCAGTTGGCACTCAAGTAGATTGAGTCGACGGCTTCAGGCCAGTCGCGCCTGAAGTCAGATTCGACCCGTCGTGCCTCGCCCTCGTCGCCCATTCGACGGAGGGCGAGGGCCTCGGCCTTCCGGGCAAAGTTGCTGTCCGCGACGTTCAGCGCTTGCGTGCACTGCCCGCAACCGAGCTCCACGTACGCCAAGCCTCTATTCTTCTGAAGCCAGAGTGCATGCTCCCGGGCAGCTTCAAATTCCTTGGCATCGATCGAGGCCCACAACAGCGCTACTCGAACCTGATATCGCTCATGCCCGTCAGCCAATGGCTGCAGCAACTCAATGGATCTCTTCGGCTGGCCCGAAAGGCGTAGGGCATCGGCTCGAATGACCACGACCAGATCCCGCACAGCCGGAATCCGCATCAAACCTTCGTCCGACTCGATCTCGGATACGAATTCGGACTGACGAGGCTTCCCTTCAATTCTTTGCCGCAGCATTGCTGCTGCCAGACCCAGAGCGGCATGGTTAACTCGTCCGAGGCCGCCGCTAGTGGCATACGCTGCCGCCGCATCACGCTCCACCTTCTCAGCATTGCTGGCACCCGGCTTCGGCATCGCAGCAAGCCATTGCGCGGTTGCCAAGGTGAGGGTCGCGGCATGGGTGTCATGAGGCGTGTTACCAGGGGCATCACGTAGCCGTGTTGCATGCGCTACGCCCTCGCGCCACTTACCCTGGTCAATTGCCGCAGCCGTGCTGTCTAGGCCAGCATGGCGGTCTGACGCGCGCAACTTGCTTAAGAGTCGTTCTGCCCTTTCGAAACGGCGACGTGCGGCGTCAGTCGCAGCGAGACGGCGATTTGAGTCGGGAAAGCCCTTCGCGACAGCGGTAGAGAAGGCGCGATGCGCCGAATCAAACTCGCCCTTCGCGAGATGCGCTCTGCCCAAGAGATCAAACGCAATTGCTGCAAGATCGTTCTGCGGCGCAGTGTTACGTACTGCATGTGGTATCGCTTCGTCGAATCGATTCTGCAAGATCATCGCGATGGCGGCATTGCCGTGTGCCGCCCAGTAGTCCGGATAGAGGGTTGCGAGCTCTATCCAACGTACGGACGACTGGTGCGGTTCATTGAACTCAGCCGCCCAGGCTTCGAGATACAGACGCTCACGCGGTGGCAGGTGATGCTTAAGCGCCAGTGCCTTGTCCAGAGGCTTCAGTGCTGCGCCAGCGTTGACGTCAGACACATGAGTGCGAACTTGCCCCATCCACGCCAACGCAAATTCCGGGTCGAGTTCGGTGGCCTGATTGAAATGGCCAAGCGCGGCATCGTAATCACCTGATCCAAGAGCACGCTGGCCAAGTGCGTATGCACGTAGCGCGTCGATGTTCTCGGTTGTGGCTTGAGGGAGGGGCATCGAATCTTGCGAAATATTCTTGAATGCCTCACCAAGGTTTGCGCGAAGTGCGCTGGTTACCTTGTCGATTGATACGAGCATGGATTGCGTGCCATCACCGTCAGAAGACTCCGCAAACACGGTCGTCTGACTCGCCGGGTCGATCACCTCGGCACTGAACCGCACTCGCCCGCCCACCTCCGCCACCGTTGGCAGGATCACCGCGCGGGCACCGTCGCGCAGGGCGATTTCCGAGGCGATGTCGCGGTCGATGACGGTGTCGGCGGGCAGCTGCATGCGCGCCAGGGTGTCGCGGGTCTTGAGGTCGCTGAGCACGTTGACGTGACGCGACTGCTCCAGGCTGATGCGGAAGGCCTGCTCCAGCGACTCGTCCAGCACGGTCTGGCCGGTGAGGTTGCGCAGGTCGCCGACCACCACCCAGTCGCGCTCGCCGAAGGCGATCGCCGGGGCCGGGCGGGTCACGAACCAGCCGCCGATGCCGACGGCCACCACCAAGGCCAGTTGCGCGGCCAGCATGGCCGGGCGGCGCCACAGCGGCACGGCGCGCCACGCCTTGGGGCTGTTGGGCGGCGCGCGCAGCGGGGCGATCCCGGGCTCGCCGACCTCGAAGATTTCCTGCGGCTCGGGCACGCCCTTGAAGCGCCAGCGGCCCAGCGATTTCCAGATCAGATGCTGGCCGCGCTCGCCCAGCTCGCGCGCGGCGCGGTGCGCCAGCGGCTCGGCCACGGCCGACAACAGGATCTGCCCGGGCCGTGCCATCGACATCAGGCGCGCGGCGGTCGGCTTGGCCAGGCCCTCGACCTCGATGGGCTTGGCGCCGACGCGCACGGACTCCTCGCTGTTGCGCCAGGTCAGCACCTCGCCGACGTGCAGGCCGGCGCGGATCTTGATGTCGATCGAACGCAGCTTGCCGATTTCGCTGAGCCCACGCGCGTAGTCGATGGCGAAGCCGAGGCCGTCGATGGGGCGTTCGAACAACAGCAGCAGGCCGTCGGAGCGGTCGATCAGGCGGCCGCGCCATTGCTGCTGCAACGTCATCACCAGCCGGTCGTGTTCGCGGAACAGCTGCGCGGCGCCCTTGTCGCCGAGCACCTCCACCAGGCCGGTGGAGTCGCAGATGTCGGTCAGCAGGATGGTGCGGAGTTGCGGAGCGTCGCCTTCTTCGAACATCGCGTCCGCAAAGTGCGCCGGCGTGGCGGTGGACGTGGCGATAGGCGTCGCGCTCATGGCTCAGGCGGTGGTGGCCGCCGGCTCCTGCCATTCGACGCGGCCACCGCCCAGCCGCTTGGCGCGGTACAGCGCGCCGTCGGCCAGCGCGTACCAGTCGTTCCAGTCCAGCTGCGGGTCCACCAGCGCGGCGCCCACGCTGAGCGGACAGATGGTCGGTGCGCTGTGGTGGTCTTCGCTCAATTCCATCAGTTGGCGCGCGGTGCGCACGATGTATTCGGCAAAGCGCATCACCTCGTCTTTGGTCGCGGCGGTGACCAGCAAACAGAACTCGTCGCCACCGAGGCGGCAGGCGATGTCGTCCGGGCCAGACACGGCGCGCAGGATGGATGCAACGCTCTGCAGCACGCGGTCGCCGACCAGGTGGCCGTGGTCGTCGTTGACCTGCTTGAAGCGGTCGCAATCCACCAGGATCAGGCCGAGCGCTTCGGGCATGCCGATGGCGCGGCTTTCCTGCAGGTGCAGGTTGAGGCCACGGCGGTTGTACAGGCCGGTGAGGTCGTCGGTGCGGACCATCTCCTCGGTCTGGTTGAGCTGGGTGGTGGTGGCGTGCAGGTGGTCCAGCGCAGCCTGCAGGTCGTGGTTGCGGCGGCGCAGGCGGCGGATCAGGCCCTGCTCGTTGGCGACCACGCGCATGATGGCGCGGCGCAGGAAGTACGACACCAAGCCCGGGTCGCGGTCGACCAGGCGCTCGAACTCGCTGTTGGACAGCTCCAGCAGCGCGCCGTCCATGGTGACGGTGGCGTCGGCGCTACGGGCGTGGTCGCCGATCAGCAGGCCGAGCTCGCCGAAGAATTCGCACGAGCCCAGGCGCTTGGCGAGCAGGTCGTCACCGAAGTCGAGTTCGACCTCGCCACTGGCGACGACGTACATCGTGGTGCCCGGGTCGCCACGGCGGAACAGGACCTCGCCCGCGACGACGCGGCGCTCGCGGCCGAGCCGCGCGAAGAGGTCGAATTCGGCGGATGTGAGCACGGCGGCCACCAGGTTCGTGGGCCCGACGACAGGGTCCGGGGCGGTCTGGTCAGGAGCCGTCATGCGCACCACATTGTCGCGACTCATCCCCCGCTCCCACTGGCTCAGTTCACACCTGCTCGAAACTGAACAGGCTGTGAAGCGGAGCATAGCACCAGACCTCCAGACAACGCGGTCTGGAGGGGGTGCCGGCCATTACGGCCCGTCAGCCTCCGCCGCAGCCCCGGCCCTCGCTGCAGACGGAGCCGCGCTGCCAGGCGCGGTTGGCCTCCTCGCGCTTGCGCTCCCTCTCCGCCACCGTCATGCAGACACGGGTGATGCGGTTGCTGCCGATGGTCTTCTCGCGCGTGCAGACGAGGCGCTCCTGCTCGGCGTCCTCCAACGTTGCGCGGATCCACTCCAGCGTGTTGATCGCCTCGGTGCGACCGTCTTCGTCCAGGTCCAGCAGCGTGTCCCGGCCCTCGATGAGCGCAAGCAGGCGGTCCTGTCGCTGGACCAGTTCGTTGCGCTCGCGCTTGGACAGGCCGCTGTAGGCGTCATCGCCATCCAGCACGTCCAGCCGGATTTCCTCCTGCTGCTCGCGGATTTCATCGAACTTCAGTTCGGCGTTGCCGTTGGCAAGCGCGATCGAGACGGGGGCCAGGGCCAACAGGCACAGTACGGCCCAACGTGTAGGGGACTTCATTCGCATCTTCTCTCCTGGTGTCTTCTTCAGCTTGACTGCTTGATTGCGGCCACCTGGCGACCGACTGTTGGCGGAAACGAGCACTGCCGGCAAGGGCCACGTGAACACTTACCGCGCCCTACGTCCCTAGCAGGTTCAACCTTGCAACGCGATCGGTCGCGACAGCGCACCTGGCGGCCGTCGCTGCCGGGCGATGCCGCTCACCTCCGCCTGGACCCTACCCGCCACCCCCGGACGAGACACACCCGACGCTACAGGGTGACCCCTTCTGCCACGCCCGGTTGGCATCGTCGCGCGCCCGCCTCCGCTCCGCCACCGTGTGGCAAACCCGGACCACGCGATTGCTGCCCACGCGTTTTTCGCGGTTGCAGATCAGCCGCTCCATCTCCGCGTCGTCCAGCTTGGCGCGGATCCACTCCAGAGAATTGATGGCGTCGGTACGGCCGTCCTCATCCAGGTCAAGCAATGTCTCCTTGCCTTCGATCAGGGCAAGGAGGCCGTCCTGGCGCTGGACCAGCTCGTCACGCTCACGCTTGGAAAGACCGTTGTAGGCGTCGTGGCCCCGAAGCAAGTCGCCCCGGATCTGCTCCTGCTGGATCCGGATGTCCTCGAACGACAGTGAGGAGTCGCCACTTGACCATGCGGGTGACGAGATCGCCATGGCCAGCACGGCCGCAAGCATCCTGACAGAAAACATACGCATGAACCTTCCCCTAATCACGGGCGGTCTTCCCAATTACTCCCTTGGGAACGGCAGGTCAACTTTGGGCCACACCGGACTCAGGCCGCAATGGCGCGCTTGCCGTCGTTGAACTGCGCCTCTTCGGTCGAGCCCTTGAGCGCGACGGTGGAGGAGTTCGCACCCTGCACCGTCTGCGTGACGGCGTCGAAGTAGCCGGTGCCGACCTCGCGCTGGTGCTTGACGGCGGTGAAGCCGCGCTCGGCGGCGGCGAACTCGCGCTCCTGCAGCTCGACGAAGGCGCTCATCTGCCGGCGCGCATAGCCGTGGGCGAGGTCGAACATGCCGTAGTTGAGCGCATGGAAGCCGGCCAGGGTGATGAACTGGAAGCGGTAGCCGTAGGTGGCGATTTCCTGCTGGAACGTGGCGATGGTCGCGTCGTCGAGGTTCTTCTTCCAGTTGAAGCTGGGCGAGCAGTTGTAGGCGAGTTTCTTGCCCGGGTACTTCGCATGGATGGCCTGGGCAAACTCGCGCGCGAAGCCGAGGTCGGGCTTGCCGGTCTCGCACCACACCAGGTCGGCGTACGGCGCGTAGGCCAGGCCGCGGCTGATCGCCTGCTCCAGGCCGTTGCGGGTCTTGTGGAAGCCTTCGACGGTGCGCTCGCCGGTGCAGAACGGCGTGTCGTTGGGGTCGATGTCGGAGGTCAGCAGGTCGGCGGCCTCGGCGTCGGTGCGCGCGACGATCAGCGTCGGCACGCCCATGACGTCGCTGGCCAGCCGCGCGGCGACGAGTTTCTCCACGGCCTCGCGCGTGGGCACCAGCACCTTGCCGCCGAGGTGGCCGCACTTCTTGGCACTGGCCAGCTGGTCCTCGAAATGCACGCCGGCCGCGCCGGCTTCGATCATCCCCTTCATCAATTCGAAGGCGTTGAGCACGCCGCCGAAGCCGGCCTCGGCGTCGGCCACGATCGGCTGCAGGAAGTCGACGTCGCCGTCGCGGCGCTCGCCACCGTTTTCGGCGCACTGGATCTGGTCGGCGCGCAGCAGGGTGTTGTTGATGCGCTTGACGACGGCGGGCACGGAGTCGGCCGGGTACAGGGACTGGTCGGGGTACATCTGCCCGCCGAGGTTGGCGTCGGCGGCGACCTGCCAGCCGGACAGGTAGATCGCCTTGAGCCCGGCCTTGACCTGCTGCATGGCCTGGTTGCCGGTCAGCGCACCGAGCGCGTTGACGAACGGCTCGCGCTCCAGGTGGCCCCAGAGTTTTTCCGCGCCGAGGCGCGCCAGGCTGTGCTCGACCGCGACGCTGCCGCGCAGGCGGACCACGTCCTCGGCCGTGTACGGGCGCTCGATACCGGCCCAGCGCGGGTCGCTGGCCCACTGCTGGCGGAGCTGGTCGGCGGTCGGGAGCGGTGCGGTCATGGCGGTGTCCTCGTGGTGGGCGTGGGCGGGTTTTTGTAGGAGCGGCTTTAGCCGCGATCGTGGGTTGGCGTGGCTGCTTGGTGCGGTGTTCGCGGCTGAAGCCGCTCCTACAGGGGTGGTCTGCTTTTCTGTAGGAGCGACGTAAGTCGCGATCGGGAGTCGGTGCGTGCGCTGGTCGTCGGAGTAGCGCGGTCGCGACTTACGTCGCTCCTACAAAGGTTTGTGGTGTCGGCTCGGGTTTCGTGGGAATGGCTTCAGCTGCGATCTTGGGTTGGCGTGGTTGCGGTGGGGCGGTGTTCGCGGCTGAAGCCGCTCCTGCAAAAAGGTCTCGTGCCGGTCAGTCCAGGCGTGCGTACGCGGGGAGGGTCAGGAAGTCGGCGAGCTCGTCGGCATGGGTGAGGCGGTCGAGCATCCCGATCGCTTCGTTGATGCGGCTGGCGCCGGGCAGGTTCAGGCGATCGGCGAGCTTGCTGGGCAGGCCGATCAGTGCGCGGTCCAGCAGGGCGAAGTCGACCGGCGTACCGTCGTCCAGGTGCAGGCCGGGCTCGTACGGTGCCGTGCCGCTGCGGCTGGAGTGGTGCAACCACTGCCAAAGCTGCGCACGCGCGATCTCGGCGGTGGCGGCGTCTTCCATCAGCCAGTGGATCGGCACGCAGCCGTGGCCGTCGAGCCACGCGGCCAGGTAGCGCACGCAGACCTCGACGTTGTCCTCGAAGCCGCGGCGGGTGATCGTCCCGCGCGGCACCGCCAGCAGGTCGGCGGCGGTGACGTGCACCTCGTCGCGGGTGACGTGGTGCTGGTGCGGGCCGGGCATGCGTTCGTCGAACACCGCGCGCGCCAGCGGGATCAGCGCCGGGTGCGCCACCCATGTGCCGTCGTGGCCGGCGGTGACTTCGCGCAGCTTGTCGGCGCGCACCTTGGCCAAGGCGGCATCGTTGGCGGCGGCGTCGCCGCTGATCGGGATCTGCGCGGCCATGCCGCCCATCGCGTGCGCACCACGGCGGTGGCAGGTCTGCACCAGTAGTTCGGAGTAGGCGCGCAGGAACGGCTGGTCCATCGTCACCTGGCCGCGCTCGGGCAGGACCCGGCCACGGTGCGTGCGCAGCGTCTTGATCGCGCTGAAGATGTAGTCCCAGCGGCCGCAGTTGAGGCCGACCACGCGGCCGCGCAGCGCGTGCAGGATCTCGTCCATCTCGAACGCGGCCGGAAGGGTCTCGATCAGCACGGTCACCTTGATGCTGTCGGTGGCCAGCCCCAGCGCGCGCTCGGCATGGGCCAGCGCGGCGTTCCACAGCTCGGCTTCCTCCATGCATTCGAGCTTGGGCAGGTACAGGTACGGCCCGCGGTCGCGAGTCGCCAGGGCATGGGCGTTGTGGAACAGGAACAGGCCGGCGTCGAACAGGCTGGCCGAGATCGGCGTGCCGTCCACGACCACGTGCTTCTCGTCCAGGTGCCAGCCGCGCGGGCGCACGATCAGCACCGCGTGCTCGTCCTGCGGCTTGAGCGTGTAATGGCGGCCCCCGGCGGGCGCCATCCAGTCCAGCGTGCCGGCGACCGCGCGGCGCAGCGCGTGCTGTCCGGTCAGCATGTTGCGCCAGGTCGGGCTGGTGCTGTCCTCGAAGTCGGCCATGTAGCACTGCGCGCCGGAGTTGAGCGCGTTGATGACCATCTTCGGGTCGACCGGGCCGGTGATCTCCACCCGGCGGTCGAGCAGCGCCTGCGGGATCGGGCCGACCTGCCAATCGCCGTTGCGGATCGCAGCGGTATCGCTACGGAAGTCCGGCAGCGCGCCGGCATCAAACGCGGCCTGGCGCTGGCGGCGGGCGGCCAGCCGGGCCTGGCGGGTGGCGTCGAAGGCGCGGTGCAGTCCGGTCAGGAAAGACATCGCATCCGGCGTCAGCAGGCGCTCCTGCCCGGGCTCGCTGGCCGACACGGTCAGCCCGGCGGGGGCGGTAGCGGCGGAATCGGTGGGCGTAAGGTTCTGCAGCACGGCCGACATGCGATGGCTCCTGTGAGGCGGGTCATGACCATGCGGCGCCGTTTGGTATTTGACAAACAAGAGTTGTCAATACGTGGTATTTGTTCTGCTTATACCTAGATGGAACCCCGCCGGCCGTGCCTGCCAGCCACCGCTTCGCCTACAAGGGCGACCGCCTCAAGCCCCTGCGCGCCTTCTGCCAGACCGCGCGATTGGGGTCGGTGTCGCGCGCGGCCGAGGCGCTGTTCCTGAGCCAGCCGGCGGTGACGCTGCAATTGCAGGCACTGGAACGCGAGATGGGCCAGCGCCTGCTGGAGCGCAGTGGACGGCGGCTGGTGCTGACGCCGGAGGGCGAGGCGCTGTACGAGCTTGCCCGGCCGCTGGTGGAGGGGTTCGACGGCCTGGAAGGCGCCTTCAACGAGCGCCTGCGCGGGATGGACGCGGGCGAGCTCAATGTCGCCGCCGGCAGCTCGACCATCCTCTACCTGCTGCCACGGATCGTGGAGACGTTCCGCGCCGCCCACCCGGAGGTGCGGCTGAGCCTGCACAACGTCACCGGCGCCGGCGGGCTGGACCTGCTGCGTTCGGACGCGGTCGACCTGGCGGTGGGCTCGATGCTGGATGTCCCGGCCGACCTCGACTACGCGCCGGTGTTCCGGTTCGACCCGATGCTGATCACGCCGCCCGACCACCCGCTGGCGTCCAAGCCGGACCTCACGCTGGCCGACCTGTCGCCGTACGGGCTGATCCTGCCGCCGCAGCGGCTGACGACCTACCGGCTGGTGGACCTGGTGTTCCAGCGCAACCGGGTGCCGTACACCGTGGCGCTGGAGGTGGGCGGCTGGGAGGTGATCAAGCAGTACGTGGCGATGGGGCTGGGCATCAGCATCGTCACCGCGATCTGCCTGACCGAGGCCGACCGCGCCCGGCTGGCGGCGCGTTCATTGGCCGAGTACTTCCCGTCGCGCAGCTACGGCGTGGTGGTGCGCAAGGGCAAGTACCTGAGCCCGCAGGCGCGGGCCTTCAGCGAGCTGATCCAGCCGGCGCTGTTCGAGCGCGCAGGCTACGACGACACCGGGCAATCGCAGCGTTGACCGCGGCCCGGCGCCTTACCGCCGCAACCGCCGCTGCGTGCGCATCGAACGCCGCAGGAAAAAGCCGAGCACCGTGCCCAGCTCCTGCATCATCAGCGCGTAGCGCATCGGCGTGAACAGCACGGCCTTGCCGAGCATCGCCCAGCGGCCGCGCGGCGTCACCGCAAGCAGCACGCCCCACGCGGCAACACACTCGGCGGCGACCACCGCGGCCAGCCATTGCCACTGGCCCAGTGCCACCAGCGACAGCAGGCCGATCGGGAACACCACCTTCTCCACCGCGGCGAAGAACAGCGCCCAGCCGATCGGGCGGCCGTGCTGGCGCGTCAGGCGCTCGCCGAACGGCTGCCGGTAGGCCTCGGCCACGCGGCGCAGCTCACGCCAGTCCGGCGAGTGGCGCTGCCCGCGCCGGCGCCAGCGCTCCCACCACTGGCGCGGCCAGCGCAGCGGCGTGCGCATCAGGCTGTCGAAGTCGTGGCAGGCCTGCAGGAACGCGAGCGTGTCGTGGCGCGCATGCGCCGGCAGCTGCAGCACGTCGCCGTAGACGGCGCGCACCTGCACCTCGGCAAGCTGCACGTTGCGGTAGCCGACGTTGTTGAGCGCGAAGCCGATGAACAGGTCCGGCAGGCCGGTGAGGTCGTCGCCGAAGACGGGTTCGTAGCGGTCGAAAACGTCCTTGAGGTAGCGCCGCCGGTAGGCGACCGCACAGCCGGGCGGGTGCGCTACGCCGCCCAGCAGCGCCATCAGCCCGCGGTTGAGGAAGCGCTGCTGGAACCCGCTCACGGTCTCGCGATAGGCATTGCCCGCCCACCACAGCAGGCGGTGCACGGGGTCCTCGTGCAGCAGCGGGTCGCGGTACCCGTCGGCACCGACCCAGCGCCGGAACTCGGGCATGGCCGCCCAGGCCCGGCGGTCGCTGGCGCGCATCGGCCACACCGTGCCGGTGGCGCTGGCGATCCCCGCCCCCTGGTAGAGCTCGTGCACGCAGCGCTCGATGTAGTCGGGCGACTCCAGCACCGTCTCGCCGTCGAGCGCGAACAGGACGTCGCAGTCCAGCTCGCGCGCCTGGCGCTTGAGCGTGGGCGCGCGGCCGATCGACCACATCCGCTCCACCACCACCAGCGGCATGCCGTTGGCGCGGGAAAACTCGCGCGCGATCTGCACGGTGTGGTCGCGGCCGGCACCGCCGTCGTCGATCAGCAGCACCTGGCGCGGACGCAGGGTCTGCCGCTGCAGCGCGGCCAGGCAGTAGGCGATGCTGTGCTGGTGGCGGTCGGCGTGGATGACCACGTCCACGCTGGCGTCCTGCCAGCGCTCGGCCGGGGTCGGCACGGTCGGGTCCGGGCCGCGCCAGAAGCCGAATACACTGAGCAGTGCGTTGGGATTAAGCGCGAACAGCGACGGCGTGCCCATGGCGCGCGGCTCCTGTCATGGCGCTGCGGCGTTGGCTGGCGCAACGGGCATGGCGCCCGTGCGCGGTCGCGCCGATGTCTGCGGTCGTGGCCGCGACTGCCTGCACTGATCCCCCTTTGCCGCGCTGGGCTCCATCCCGGACGGCGGGGCCCGTCGAAGCGGGCACCGCCGAAGTGAGAACTGACGCGCAAAAAACATGCCAACCCGGCCGCACCGGGGACGGGCGGTGCGGGTGGGCGGATGGCCGGTCGTACCCGATCGCAGGATGGGTTGAGCGAAGGGACACCCATCGCGTCGATGGCAGTGGTTGATGGGTATCGCCTTGCTCCACCTATCCTGCGGCGCCGCCGGGGCTGCCCCTCTGCGGCAGAACCCGCCGGGCCATGCCCGATCAGGGCGTGCCGTGGTACTTGCCCTGCCAGGGTCGGTACCAGTCGCGGATGCGCGCTAGGTCGGCGTCCATGTCGTCGGTCAGTTCGAACGGCGTACCGATGCCAATGACCTTGTCGGGGTAGTGGAAGTACGCCGGCAACACCGGCACCCCGGCGGCGCGGGCGATCTTCCAGAAACCCGGCTTCCAGCGCTCCACCAGCCGGCGCGTGCCCTCAGGCGCCAGCCCGAACCACAGCCGGTCGGCGGCCATGATCATTTCCGCGGCCTGCTCGACCACACCGTGCGCGGCGCTGCGGTCCACCGGGATCACGCCGAAGCGCCGCAACAGCGCGCCCAGCACCGGCACCCGGAACAGCGAATCCTTGCCCAGGATCTTGATGTCCAGGCCCAGCGCCATCTTGGCGGCGAAGCCCCAGATGCCGTCCCAGTTGGTCGAGTGCGGCGCGCCGATCAGCACCACCTTGGGCAGGTCGGGGAACGCGCCGACCATGCGCCAGCCGCCCAGCCGCAGCACCGTCCGGCCGATCCAGCGGGAGAACGGGTTGGGCGGGACGCGGGGTGCCTGCGGCGGCAGCGGCAGCACGCGCGGGCCGCCGGGCGGGTGCAGGGGTGCGTTCTCCACCGGTGCGTCCATCAGTCCCACGCCTTCGTGCTGCGGCCGCGCTTGACCGTGCTGCGCTCGCGCTTGGCGCCCAGCCGGCGCTCGACGGAACCGCGCGTCGGTCGGGTGGCGACGCGCTTCTTGGGTGCGACCAGGCCGGTGGCGATGAAGGCGGCCAGACGCTCGCGCGCGTCCTGTCGGTTGCGGTCCTGGGTGCGGAAGCGCTGGGCGTTGATCACCAGCACGCCCTCGCCGGTCATGCGGCGGTCGCGTTTGGCCAGCAGCCGAGCCCGCACCGGTTCGCTCAGCGAGGGCGAGCCTGCGACGTCAAAGCGCAGCTCGACGGCGGTGGCGACTTTGTTGACGTTCTGCCCGCCCGGGCCGGCCGCGCGCACGAACCGTTCGACCAGTTCGGACTCGGGGATCGACGGAGCGGGAGGCGACGACATCGGCGGCGACGTACGGTGGGGCATGGCGGGGCGCGCATTGTAGGCCCTGCCGCCAGCAGCGTCGGACATGGCCCGTTGACGCCGGTGCGGGCGGCCGGGAGGATGCGGGCCTCATTCCAGGAAGGAGCTGCACCATGCGTTTGAATATTTCCGCCCGTCCGCTGCGTTCGCTGGCCTGCGCGCTGGTGCTGGCCGTCGCCGCGCCCGTCGCCTTCGCCGCACCGCCGAGCGACGCCCAGGTCGACGAGCTGATGGACGTGATGCGGGTCGAGCAGACGCTCGATGCGATGTGGCCGCAGGTGGAGGCCATGCAACAGCAGGCCGCTGCGCAGGCCGCCGCTGGCAAGGACCTGACCGCCGAAGAACAGGCCGAGATCCAGTCGATGCTCGACCGCATGATGGCCAACCTGCGCACCACGCTGGCGTGGGACAAGGTGCAGCCGGTGTACCGCGATATCTACGCCAGGTCGTTCGACGACCAGGACGTGGCCGCGCTGATCGAGTTCTACCGCAGCGACGCCGGCCAGACCCTGCTCGACAAGATGCCGCAGCTGATGCAGAACACGATGGTCGCCACCCAGCAGCTGATGGCGCCGGCGATGCAGCAGATGCAGCAGGAGATCGAGGTGCAGGCCGCCAAGGCTGCTGCCGACAACGCCGCCGACAATAGCGACACCGACAACGACGCAAAATAAAAAAAACGACCGGGCGGCCGGCGCCTCCCTCAGGGCAGGGCGCCGGCCGTTTCCGTTTGTGCGGCCGGGTCGCGGCCTCCGTCGAACAGGTCGAGCGCGCGCTGGAACGGCGCATCCACCGGCGCCATGACCTCAACTACCCCGCCGTGCGCGGGATGCGCGAACGCCAGCCGCCGCGCATGCAGCAGCATGCGGTGGATGCCCATCGTCCGGAACGTGCGGTTGTGGCGCCCGTCGCCATGGCTGGTGTCGCCGATCAGGTGGTGGCTGGCGTGCTTGAGGTGGCGGCGGATCTGGCGGAAGCGGCCGGTTTCCGGATGCGCCGACAGCCACGCGTAGCGCGAGGTTCCGAAGCCGGTCGAAGGCAGCGCCAGCTCGACCGACGCCAGTCGTTCGAACCGCGTCACCGCCGGCTTCTTCAGTGGCTTGCCGGGGCCGCCGTCGAGGTCGTGGTCGATGGTGAACGCCGCCTCCGGCCAGCCGCGGCACACCGCCCAGTAGTCCTTCTCGACCTCGCGCGACATCAGCACCTTGCCCAGCGCGGAGGCGGTGTCGCGGTCGAACGCCAGCAGCAGGCAGCCGCTGGTGGCGCGGTCCAGCCGGTGCACCAGGAAGATCGGTTTGCCGAACTGTTCGCGCAGCCGGTCGGCGGCGAAGTCCGTCTCGCCGCGCGCCAGCGCGCTGTCGTGGACCATCAAGCCGGCAGGCTTGTCGACGACGGCCAGGTAGTCGTCGCGGTAGAGCACGTCGAGTGCCATCATGGCGCCACCCGAGCGGCTGTTGCATCAACTGTAGGAGCGGCTTCAGCCGCGATCCGGCAGTGGAGCGACTTTCGGCAACCAGGGATCGCGGCTGAAGCCGCTCCTACAACGAGCACTACGATCACCGCCGCGGCCACGCCGCCAGCAGCGCCCACAGCCCGCCCAGCCCGGCGATCCAAGCCGACGCCGGGATCGACCACAGCGACGGCCCGCCCGCCTCCAGCCCGTACAGCACGGCGGCGACGATCAGCAGCCCGGTGCCCAGGATCGCGGCGACGGTGCGCTTCTGTGCCTCGCGCACGCTGCGCGTCAGTTGCGCCAGGTCGTCCGAGCGCATGCGCAGCTCGTGTCGGCCTTCGACCTGCTGGCTGAGCCAGGCGTGCAGCAGGCGCGGCATCTCGGGGGCGCGGGTGACGAACTCGGGCAGGCGCTTGCGGAACTCCGCGGCCAGCCGCTGCGGGCTGTAGCGCTCGACCAGGATGCGTTGCAGCACCGGCCGCGCCACCGCCCAGATGTCCAGCTTCGGGTCCAGCAGTCGGCCGACGCCCTCGATGTTGAGCAGGGTCTTCTGCAGCAGGATGAGCTGCGGCTGCAGGGTGAGCTCATGGCGCTGCGCGACCTTGAACAGCTTCACCAGCACCTCGGCCAGCGAGATCTCGCTCAGCGGGCGGGTGAAATACGGCTCGCACACCGAACGCGCGGCGGCTTCGAGTTCATCGATGCGGATGTGCGCCGGCATCCAGCCGGCCTGCACGTGCAGCTCGGCGATGCGGCGGTAGTCGCGGTTGAAGATCGCCATGAAGTTCTCGGCGAGGTAGTACTGGTCCTCGTCCGAGAGCTGGCCCATGATCCCGAAATCCAGCGCGATGAAGCGCGGGTTGTCGCGGCGCGCCGGGTCGCTGTCGACCCAGATGTTGCCGGCGTGGGCGTCGGCGTGGAAGAAGTTGTCGCGGAACACCTGCGTGTAGAACACGCGCACGCCCTTGGCGGCCAGCGCACGGCGGTCGATGCCGGCCGCGTCCAGCGCGGCGATGTCGTCGGACGGGATGCCGCGCACGCGCTCCAGCGTCAGCACGCGCTCGCCGGTGTGGCTCCACACCACCTCCGGGACGTACAGGTCGTCACTGTTCTGCCAGAAGCGCCGCAGCACGCTGGCGTTGGCGCCTTCGCGCTGCAGGTCCAGCTCCGCGGCCAGGGTGTGCTCGATCTCGGCCACGACCTCGCGCGGGCGGATCTTGTCGGCGTTGGGATGCGTGCGCTCGACCACGCCGGCCATGGCCTTGAGCAGCGCGACGTCGGCGGCGATCTGGCGGCGGATGCCGGGGCGCAGCACCTTGACCACCACCTCGCGCGCCGGCGCGGTGGCGGTGGCGGGCAGCACCGCGGCGTGCACCTGGGCGATCGACGCCGACGCCAGCGGCACGAGGTCGAAATGCTCGAACGCCTCGGCCACCGGCCGGTCCAGCGCATCCTCGACGATGGCGCGCGCGGCGTCGCCGTCGAAGGGGGCGACGCGGTCCTGCAGCAGCGTGAGTTCCTCGGCGACATCCGGCGGCACCAGGTCCCGGCGGGTGGAGAGGATCTGCCCGAACTTCACGAAGATCGGCCCCAGTTCCTGCAGCGCCATGCGCAGCCGCGCGCCGCGCGGCATTGCCTCGATCTCGCGCGAGGCCCGCGGCACGAACGGCCTGGCGAGTTTCAGCCAGCGCTCGGCCGGGGTGTCGTCAGCCAGCGCGTCCAGGCGGTAGCGCAGCAGGACGCGACCGATGCGCCAGCCGCGCAGCGCCGACTTCATCGCGGCGCCCCGCCGCCCAGGCGCGCCACGCGCGCGGCCAGCCGCTCGACGTCGTCGCGCACGGCATCGACGTCGTCGTGGAAGGCGTTGAGCTCGGCGCGGCCGACCACGTCGCGCGACTCCTCTGTGACGTACTCGGCGGCATTGGTGGCGAACGCCGAGCCGGCGCTGCGCGCATGCCGCAGCGCACCGGCCACCGCCTGCGCCACCTGCACACCGATGACGTCGCCCATCACCGCCACGAACGGCTGCTGCCAGTCGGGATCGAAGCGTTCGGCCATGCGCTGCAGGCGGCGCGCGAGGTCGGCGTCGCCCTCGATGCGCAGCTGGCCGACGGGTGCGGCCTTGTCGTCCCGCAGGAAGGGCAACTGCGACAGCAGGCCGCCGATGGTGCTGCGCACCGAGAGGTCGGGTGTCTGCGCGTCGGGGACCGGGCCGACTTCGAGCCGGTCGCCGGCCACGCGCACCTGCAACGCCAGCGGGGGTGAGGCCAGCCGCAGCGCGACGGTGCGGCCGTCAAGCGCGCGCAGGCTGTCGCGGGTGTCCGGGTCCAGCGCCAGCGCGCGGTTGAGCGCGGCCTGAAGCGCGCGGCCGGCCAGCGGCTTGAGTGCATCCAGCGGCGTCGACGGGGGGGTGTTGGTCATGGGCGGCATTCTAGCGGGGCGCGTTGCGGGCCCCCGTCATGGGCACGGGGCCGCCTGGCGGCCTCCGCCATGGAGAAGGGCCGCTTCAGTGCCCCGCATGCCACGACGCACGCAAGCGCATCAGTCCTTCCTCGAACGACACCCGCGGCACGTAGCCGAAGTCGCGCGTCGCCGGCGCCATGTCGTACCAGTGCGGCGTCACCAGCTGCTCGGCAAGGAACCGCGTCAAGGGCGGCTCACCCTCGAGCGGCAGCAGCGACCACAGGCCCTCGCACGCCGCGCCGATCGCGTAGGCAAGCGGGAACGGCAGGGTCCTGTCGACGGTCGGCGCATCCACGGCCGCCAGCAGGCGGTTGAGCGTTTCGCGCATCGTCAGCGGCTCGCCGTTGCTGATGAAGTACGCGCGCCCCGCGCACGCCGCGCCCGGTGCGAGGTGCTCGAACGCATCGAAGTGCGCCTGAGCGGCGTTGTCGATGTAGGTGGTGTCGACGCGGTTGTCGCCGTCGCCCACCAGCCGCAGGCGTCCGGCGCGCGCACGCTGCACCAGCCGCGGCAGCAGCTGGTTGTCGCCGGGGCCCCAGATCAGCCGCGGTCGCAGTGCGACGGTGGCAAGCGTGGCGTCGTTGGCGGCCAGCACTTCGCGCTCGGCTATCGCCTTGGTGGCCGCGTACGGCGCCTTGAAGCCCTCGCCGTAGGGCACGGTGTCGGCGGTGCCGCCTTCGACGGGATGCGTGGCGCGGTGGGTGACGCTGGGGGTGGAGGTATAGACGAGCCGCGCGATGCCATGTTCGCGGCAGGCGGCGATGACGTTGCGCGTGCCGACCACGTTGGCGCGGTGGTAGTCGTCGTACGGCCCCCACGCCCCGGCCTTCGCCGCGTTGTGGAACACGGCTTCGCACCCGGCGGCCGCCGCGTGTACGGCGTCGGCATCGGCGAGGTCGCCGCGGTGCTGCGCCACGCCCAGCGCTTCCAGTTCGGCGTAATGCCCTCGATTGAAGCTGGCGACCTGGTGGCCGCGCTTGACCAGCCCGCGACAGAGCGCCTGCCCGAGGAAGCCACCGCCGCCGGTGACGAGGATTTTCATGCGTATTCCTCCGTGCGGTGCCATGCACCTGTAGGAGCGGCTTCAGCCGCGATCGGTCGCCGCCGTCGCTTTGCCGTCTCCACGATTGCGGCTGAAGCCGCTCCTACAAAGGTTCCAACGCTCATTGCCGGGCCGCCCACGCCGCCAGCGTCTCCCGCCCGATCTTGGCGTTGTGGCGGATGTCGACGGGGAAGCCGGGGTGGCGCAGGAAGCGGTCGATGCCGGCGGTGTGCACGTGGCCGCGGCCCAGGGCACGCAGTTCGGCTTCAATCCGCGGCCACTGCCTGCGCGGCACGCCGTCAGCCAGCTCCACGCACAGCACCGGCAGCTGCGCGTCGCGCGGCCCCGTGCCGACCAGCGCGGTACGGCGCACGTCGGGGTGCACGTTGAACACGGGTTCGACCTGCTCGGTGTACAGCGGCCCGTTTGCGGTTTCGACGCGATGCGATTTGCGGCCACAGAACCACAGTCGACCGTCGGCGTCGATGTACCCAACATCGCCCATGCGGTGCACCACGCGCTGCGTGCCGTCGGGCAGCCGCTCGTCGATCTTGGCCAGCCGTGTCTGCGCGTCGCGGTTGAAGTAGGTGTCGGTGGCGGTGGGGCCGGCCACCGTGATCTCGCCGACCTGGCCTGCGGGCAGGTCGCGCGCGTCCGCCCATGTCGGCAATGCGTCGTCGGTGATGGCGATGATCCGCACCACGTTCGGCGCCACCGCGCGGCCGACGCAGGTGCCGGCACCGGCCTCGGTCGCCGCGCGCGTGGCCTGCAGCGCGCGCGCTTCGATCACGGCCACAGGCAGGCATTCGGTGGCGCCGTAAGGCGTCCAGAACGAGGCGTCGTCCGGCAGCAGTTCGCGCATGCGCGCCACCACGTCCGCCGGCACCGGTGCGCCGGCCGAGGTCACCCGGCGCAGCGTCGGCAGCGGCTGGCCGTGCGCGGCCAGCACCGCCATCAGCGCGGGCGAGCCGAACAGCTGGTCGACGCCGAAGCGCTCGATGGCGTCGTGCAGCCGGCGCGGGTCGGCGCGCGCCGGGCGCGTCGGGTCCATGTCCGGGATCACCGAGGTCACGCCCAGCGCGGGGTCGAACAGCGCGAACGGCGGGAACGTGGGCAGGTCGATGCCGCCGGGCTGGATGCCGAAAGCCTCGCGCAGCATGTCGACTTGCGCGAGGAAATGGCGGTGGCGGTAGACCACGCCCTTGGGCACGCCGGTCGACCCGCTGGTGAACAGGATCGCGGCGACATCGTCGGGCGCGGTCGCGGCCAGTTGCGGACCCGCGCCGGCGCCATCGGCCTCGACGCGCACGAGCGCCGCGTCGGCCAGCCACGGCCGCGCGCCCGTAGTGATGCGCACCCGCGCCGAACGCGCCCAGCCCAGCAGAACGCGCGCCAGGTGCGCCAGCGGGATGCCGATGAAGGCCTCGGCCTGCGCCTCGTCCAGGCACTGGCGCAGCGCGCGCTTGTCGATGCCGGGGTCGACCAGCACCGGCACCGCGCCGGCCTTGAACAGCGCGAACATCAGCAGGAAGAACTCCGGCGAAGGCCGCACCATCACCACCGTGCGGGTCCCCCGGGTGATGCCGTGGCGCGCCAGGCCAGATGCAATCGCGTCGCTGCGTGCATCGAGCTGGGCGTAGGTCAGCACCTGGTCGTAGCGCGCCATGCCACGCGGGCCGCGGCCACCGGGGCAGCGCAGCGCGACCTGTCCCGGCTGGGTGGCAGCCAGCCGCGGCAGTGCGGCGGCGATGTTGCAGGGCGTGGCGTCGGGCGAATCGGTCATCGCCGTATTGTCGCCGCTGAACTGTGCAGGTGCCGGCACTTGCGCGCGGCTACGGAATCCCCAGAATCCCGCGACCGTCCAGCGCCAGCCACCCGGCGGCCCGGCCCGTGCGAGCACCCCTCGTGTACCCCGATCCCCGCCCCGTGGCGCCGACCCTGGTCGCGCCTGCCGTTCCCGTGTCGCACCCGTGCCTGTCGTGTGGCGCGTGCTGCGCGCATTTCCGCGTCAGCTTCCACTGGTCCGAGGCCGAGCCCGGCATGGGCGGCGCGGTGCCGATCGAACTCACCGAACCGCTGCGCAGCCACGAGCGCGTGATGCGCGGCACCTCGCAGGCCGCGCCGCGGTGCGTGGCGCTGGATGCGCAGATCGGGGTGTATTCGCGCTGCGGCATCCACGACCGGCGCCCGTCGGTGTGCGCGGCGGTGCCGGCATCGTGGGAGTTCGGCGCGGCCAGCGCGCAGTGCGACAAGGCGCGCGTCGCGCACGGGTTGCCCGCATTGACGCCGGACGACTGGGCGGGCGTGCCGGAGGCGTTGCGCAATCCGCTTCCGGAGTGATGGCGACGGCTTCTGTAGGAGCGACGTAAGTCGCGACCTTCGCAGCTCGCTAGAGATCGCGGTCGCGACTTACGTCGCTCCTACATCGGACTCAGCGCGGCAGCGGGTTCGCGTCCAGGAACGCGTGGATCGCCGGCACCAGCACCCCGTGCTTGTCTTCCAGCACGTAGTGGTTGGCGTCCTCGAAGGCGTGCACCTGCGCCTGCGGCAGCGCGCGGGTGAAGCCGTCGAGGAAGTGGCGGTCGAACACGAAGTCGCGCAGGCCCCAGCCGATGAACACCGGGCGGTCGGCGTACCGGGGCAGCACGCGCGCGGACTCGGCCAGCAGCGGCCAGGCGCGGTCGCCCTCGCCCAGCGGGATGTCCTGCATGAAGCGCAGCGTGCTGATCGCGTTGCGCCAGCCGTTGTAGGGGACGATGTAGGCGCGGCGCACGTCGCGAGGCAGCGACCGCTCGGTGCCCGTCCACGCCGCGCCGCGCGCGAACAGGTTGAAGGCACGGATCAGAAAACCGCCGATGCGCGAGTCGCGCCCCAGCGACAGCTGCCACGGCATCGGCTTGTCGGCGGGCAGCGGGAACGCTGCGGTGTTGAGCACCACCAGCCGCCGCACGCGCGACGGATCGCGCAGCGCCCAGCCGAAGCCGACCATGCCGCCCCAGTCGTGCACCGCCAGCGTCACCGGGCCTTCGATGCCCAGGTGCTTGAGCAACGTGTCGAGATCGTCGACACGCGACTGCAGGGTGTACTCGTAGTCCGCATCATCCGGCCGATCCGACAGACCCATGCCGACGTGGTCGGGGACGATGCAGCGGTAACGGTCGCGCAGGCCCGCTACCAGGTGCCGCCAGTAGAAGCTCCACGACGGGTTGCCGTGCAGCATCACCACCACTTCGCCGTCCTTCGGACCCTCGTCCAGGTACGACATCGCGATACCGGGGCGGACGTCGAAGCGTTGCGGGGTGAAGGGGTAGTCGGGGTAGGTGTCGGTCATCGGGTGTTGCGCACGTCAGGGGCGCGCATTGTGGTGCATCGCGGCGGGGTGCGCCGCGACCCCGTAGCCCGGGTAAGGCCGAAGGCCGCACCCGGGGTCGGGATACCGGCAGGGGTAGAAGAAAACCCGGGTGCGGCCTTCGGCCTTACCCGGGCTACTCGACGATCCGCGCGATCAGCCCGGCTTGCGGAAGCGCAGCGTCATGCGGTCGGACTCGCCGATGGCCTGGTACTTCGCGCGGTCGGTGTCCTCGTGGCGGTTGCCCGGCGGCAGCGTCCACACGCCATTGGGGTGGTCCTTGGTGTCGCGCGGGTTGGCGTTGACCTCGCTGCTGGCGTCCAGGACGAAGCCGGCGGCCTGCGCCATCGCCACGACCTGCGCCTGGCCGACATAGCCGCTCTTGTCGTCGGCCGGCAGGTCGGCTGCGGCGCGGTGCTCGACCACGCCCAGCACGCCGCCAGGCTTGAGCACGTCGAAGAAGCCCTTGAACATGCCCTCGGCCTGGCCGTTCATGCGCCAGTTGTGGACGTTGCGGAAGGTCAGGACGGCATCGGCCGAACCGGCCGCGCCGAAGCGCGGGTCGGCCGGGTCGAAGGCGACGATGCGCGCGCGGTCGTACTGCGCGGCCGAGCCGGCGAACAGCTTCTCGAGTCCGGCCTTGCTGTTGGCCTGGTAGTCGCGGCCACGGCCTTCCGGCAGTGCCATCGGGTCGACCACGGCGGCGATGTACTGGCCGTCCTCGCGCAGGTAGGGGGCGAGGATCTCGGCGTACCAGCCGCCGCCCGGGGTGATCTCGATGACGGTGTCGTCGGGCATCACGCCGAAGAACTGAAGCGTCTCGCGCGGGTGGCGGTAGCCGTCGCGTGCGACGTTGTCGGGGTTGCGCCACGGCCCGGACACGGCGGCGGCCAGGCGGGCTTCGGCGACGGCGCCGTCGACCACGCCGCCGACCGCTTCGGTGGCCTCGTTCATGACGCCCGACGACGTGGTGCAGGCGCCGAGCGATACGGTCAGGGCGGTGGCGAGCAGTGCGGTGCGAAGCATGGCGTCACTCCAGTCAGGGCGGGTCGAGGGGGCCGATGGTACCCGGCGCGCGCGTGTCCGGCGGCGCATCGCCCTCGCCGCCGGCATCGGTGCCGACATCGGCGGCGGTGTAGTCGGCCGCCTGTTCCAGCAGCCAGCTGCGCAGCGCGTGCAGCCCGGCATGGTCGGCCGACCGCGGCGGATACACCAGGTAATGGCCGTAGCCGGTGCGCAGGCGCTTGCCGGTCAGCAGTACCAGCTGGCCGGCTTCCACCAGCAGGCGTACGCGGGTGAGCTTGCCCAGGGCGACGCCGACACCCGCCGCGGCGCCGCGGTGCAGGGCCTCGGAGTCGTCGAAGTAGGCGACGTAGCGCTCGGGCGGGCGGCCACCATGGGCGGCGAACCACGCGTCCCACTCGCGGTCCGGGTCGCCCAGCAGCGGCCAGCGATGCAGCTCGCCGTCGCCGGGCAGCCCGCCCATGCGCTCGACCAGTGCCGGGCTGGCGACCGGCGCCACCCACTCGTCGAACAGCGGTTCGCTGGTGACGCCGGGCCACGTGCCGCGGCCGATGCGCAGGGCGGCATCGACGTCGCGGTCGCGTTCGAAATCCACCAGCGACGCCGCCGACTGCAGGTTGATCTCCAGCTGCGGGTGGGCAGCGAGGAATCCGCCGAGCCGTGGCACCAGCCAGGCCGATGCCATCGAGGGCGTCGTGCTGAGGGTGAGAATCTCGTCATGCCGCGGCCCGTACGGGCGCAGCGCCTGGTCGAGCGCGTCCAGGTGCGGACCCACGCGCGACAGCAGGCGCTCGCCTTCGGCGGTGAGGCGCACGCCGCGCGGGCCCCGGTCGAACAGCTGCCGGCCCAGCCGCTCCTCGAGGCCCCGGATCTGGTGGCTGAGCGCGCTGACGGTGAGGTGCTGGGATTCGGCGGCCCGGGTCAGGTTGCCGGCGCGCGCGGCGGCGGCGAATCCGAGCAGGGCGTGGAGCGGTGGGCGGCTCATGGCAGACCTCGGTACGGGCGACAGACTTGAACGAAATTCAAGTCCAACTTGCAAAAGCATCGCTTTTTCAGCCAATGCAGCGCGCCTATGTTGTGCCTCCGTCAACAAGGCGTCCAGTGACGCCCCCACCGGAGACCGCCATGAGCATCTACAAGGACCTGCTGTTCCTCCACGGTTACGTGACCCGTCCCGCCGACCTGGCGTCGCCCACGCCCGACTCCCGGGGCGTTGCCGCGAGCGTACCCGCGGCCACGCCCGGTGAAACGCGCGCGACCGCCCCCGGCCGTACCCAAGCGCCCGCCGAGGACGATTGCGCAGCCCCGGCCCGCACCGCATGGCGGCGTGGTGCGGCGCCCGCCGCGCGGCCTACCGGCGGCTGGTTCCCGTTGGCCGCGGCCGGCGATGGCGTCTCGACGCTGGGCCTGCCCGAGGAGCGCGAGCGTTTCGGCCATGTCTTCGGCAACCGCATGGCGTCGCTGCGGGCCTTCGGTGGACGGATCGCGGATTGCGTGGCGCCGCGGACGCAGGCGTGCGGGTGCGGCTAAAACGCGGTGCGCCGATAACCCCCCCCCTGCATGCAGGGGGGGTTGGGGAGGGGTGCTTTTTTCGCCGTCGCCCCTTTCAAGTCGGCCCACGCGTTGTCACTCACCCGAATGGGAAACGGGCTCGGAACTGCACACGCGGCGGCAACCAGTAGCTCAGGTTACTGACGTCTTACTTCAATGCCCGCCGGTTCTTTGGGGGCGCTGGATCTGCCGGGCTCAAAGGCACCCCTCCCCAGCCCTCCCCTGCAGGCAGGGGAGGGAGCAAAAGGGCAGACGGTGCGCCGAGTCCGGCGATTCGTCAGCTCTTGCGCAGCCCGTCCAGCGCGGCATTGAACGTCGCGCTTGGCCGCATCACCTCAACCAGGCGCGCGTCGCTGGGCTGGTAGTAGCCGCCGATGTCGGCCGGCTGGCCCTGCACGCCGTTGAGCTCGGCGACGATCGTCGCCTCGTCGCGCTCCAACGCCTCGGCCAGCGGGGCGAACGTCACCTTGAGGTCGGCGTCGTCGTCCTGATCGGCCAGCGCACGCGCCCAGTACATCGCCAGGTAGAAATGGCTGCCGCGGTTGTCGATGGTGCCCAGCTTGCGGCCCGGCGAGCGGTCCTCGTCCAGGAAGCGCGCGTTCGCCGTGTCCAGCGCATCGGCCAACACCTTGGCGCGCGCATTGTCGGTGCTCTGCGCCAGGTGCTCGAGCGAGGCGGCCAGCGCCAGGAACTCGCCCAGCGAATCCCAGCGCAGGTAGTTCTCGGCCGTCAGCTGCTGCACGTGCTTGGGCGCGCTGCCGCCGGCGCCGGTCTCGAACAGGCCGCCGCCGGCCATCAGCGGCACCACCGACAGCATCTTGGCGCTGGTGCCCAGCTCCAGGATCGGGAACAGGTCGGTCAGGTAGTCGCGCAGGACGTTGCCGGTGACGCTGATGGTGTCCTCGCCGCGGCGGATGCGCTCAAGAGATACCTGGGTTGCCTCGACCGGCGGCAGGATGCGGATGTCCAGGCCGGCGGTGTCGTGGTCCTTGAGGTAGGCCTCGACCTTCCTGATGAGCTGCGCGTCGTGCGCGCGCTCCGGGTTGAGCCAGAACACCGCCGGCGTGCCCGACATGCGCGCGCGGCTGACGGCCAGCTTCACCCAGTCGCGGATCGGCGCGTCCCTGGTCTGGCACATGCGCCAGATGTCGCCGGCCTGCACTTTGTGCTCCAGCAATACGGTGCCGGCGGCGTCGACCACGCGCACGGTGCCGGCGCGCTCCAACTGGAAGGTCTTGTCGTGGCTGCCGTACTCCTCGGCCTTCTGCGCCATCAGGCCGACGTTGGGCACGCTGCCCATCGTCGCCGGGTCGAACGCGCCATGTGCCTTGCAGTCGTCGATCACCGCCTGGTAGACACCGGCGTAGCAGCGGTCGGGGATCACCGCCTTGGTGTCCTGGAGCTCGCCCCTGGCGTTCCACATGCGGCCGCTGTCACGGATCATCGCCGGCATCGAGGCGTCGACGATGACGTCGCTGGGCACGTGCAGGTTGGTGATGCCCTTGTCGGAGTTGACCATCGCCAGCGCCGGGCGCTCCCCGTAAAGCGCGTCGATGTCGGAGCGGATCGCGGCGGCGGTGCCGGCGTCCATTGCATCCAGCCGCGCGTAGAGGTCGCCGATGCCGTTGTTGGCATCGAAGCCGGCGGCCATCAGTTCGTCGTCGTACTTGCCCAGCACCGGCGCGTAGAAGCGGTTGACCACCGCGCCGAAGATGATCGGGTCGGAGACCTTCATCATCGTCGCCTTCAGGTGCAGCGAGAACAGCACGCCGCGCGCCTTGGCGTCATCGATCTGGGCGTCGACGAACTCGGCCAGCTTGCGCGTGTCCATGGTGGCGGCGTCGATCACCTCGCCGGCCTGCAACGACACCTTCGGCTTGAGCACGGTGGTCTGGCCGTCGTCGCCGACCAGTTCGATGCGCACGTCGGTGGCCGACTCGACCGTGGTTGAGCGCTCGCTGCCGAAGAAGTCGCCCGACTCCATGCTGGCCACGTGCGAGGCGCTGTCGCTGCTCCACTTGCCCATGCGGTGCGGGTGCTTGCGCGCGTAGGCCTTCACCGACGCCGGCGCGCGGCGGTCGGAGTTGCCCTCGCGCAGCACCGGGTTGACCGCGCTGCCCTTGGTCCGGTCGTAGCGCGCCTGGATGTCGCGTTCTTCATCCGACTTGGGCTCGTCCGGGTAATCGGGCAGCTCGAAGCCCTGGCCCTGCAGCTCCTTGATCGCGGCCTTCAGCTGCGGCACCGAGGCGCTGATGTTGGGCAGCTTGATGATGTTGGCCTCGGGCGTCTTCGCCAGCTCGCCGAGTTCGGCCAGGTGGTCGCCGACGCGCTGGCCGTCCTTCAGGCGATCGGAAAACTGGCCCAGGATGCGGCCGGCCAGCGAGATGTCGCGCGTTTCCACGTCGATGCCGGCGGTCGCGGCGAACGCCTCCACGATCGGCAGCAGCGAGGCCGTGGCCAGTCGCGGCGCCTCGTCGGTGAGGGTGTAGATGATCGTGGGGGACTTGGACATGGGGGCTCGCTTCGATTCGTCGGGCAGAACGCGGATTGTCGCGTCTGCGGCGGTTGCGGGCAAAGCGGCGGGTGCATACGCGGGCGCATGTAGCCCGTGCATGGGGCGCGGGTTGCGCGCAAATCCGTGCGAGGTGGCTACGCAGTCAAAGGCACCCCGCCCCGACCCGCCCGGCCCTCATGCAAAGCCTTCGGGCGTTCATCGGGTCGCGAGCCAATGGCTCGCTATCGACCCTCTTCACCCCCTTCGCCTCGGCGAAAGGGAGGGAGCCAGGGGTCGCGTCGCGCCGCCTTAGCTCACGCGCCGCAGCACTTCTCGTACTTCTTGCCGCTGCCGCAGGTGCACATCGCGTTGCGGTCGGGCGTGTCGGCGCGGCGGATCGGCTCGCGCGGGGTCAGCGCGTCGATGCGGTGGTGGTGCAGGTCGGCCAGCATGTCCGGCAGGCCGGCAATGATCTCCAGCCGCTCGCGGTAGCTGATCGGCGTGCCGGGCGCTTCGACGTCCTCGCCCAGCACCTCGCCACTGGCGAGGCGGTCGAGCAGCACGAACACCTCGTCGATCCAGTCGTTCTCGTCCAGCCACTGTTCCCACGCGGCCTCGCGCAGCTCCACGCCGCGGAAGAAGCCCATGGCCCAGTCGCGGCCGACGTCGAGCTCGTCGTCGGCTTCGGACTCCGGGTCCTCCGGCAGCCACAGCAGCGGGGCAAGGTGGTCGGGCAGGTCGTCGTCGCCGAAACGCACGCGCGCGCCGGCCATGTTGGCGTGGCCCTGCAGCAGGCTTTCGACCTGCGCGCGTTCGTCGCTGTCGGACCAGCGCGGCGGCGTGCCCCACACCGCGGGCTCCCACTCGGACATCGGCACGGTGTCGGGGCCCACGGCCAGCGCGGACAGGAAGCCGTCGAGCGCCTCCAGGTTGAAACCCTTGAACGGCACGGCGCGCTGCTCCAGCAGGTCGGCCAGGCGTTCGATGGCGGCGTCGTCGAGGTAGGCGGGGGCGGTCATGGCGGTATCACGCGTGGGGGACCGGCATGGTAGTCGCAAGCGGCGGGCGCCGGGTTTCCGGGTGTGCCGGACAACGCACGCCGGACAAAAAAATTGGGCGCGACCCGCGTCGCGCCCATCTTGGAGAGTCGTACTGGAGAGATGACCCGCGCGCCGGACAGGGCCAGGCTGATGCGGTCGGCCCACCGCCCACGGCGGGCACGGGGCCACCATCCCACGTCGTTTGTTAAGGCCGTATCGCGTAACAGTGAAACGCCACGCAACAAACGCCAGCGGCGCGCGCGGCCCGACGGACGGGCGCTACTGGCGCAGATCGCGCCCCGCGGCGGGCGCCGGATGGCCGGGCGTGGCCCGCCACGGGTTGATGTCCAAGCCGCCTCGCCGCGTGTAGCGCGCCTCCACCGAAAGCCGCTCGGGCCGGGCCACGGCCAGCAGGTCGGCGAAGATCCGCTCCACGCACTGCTCGTGGAACTCGGCATGGTCGCGGAACGACACCAGGTACCGCAGCAGGCTGGCGCGGTCGATGCGCGGGCCACGGTAGGCGATGGACACGCGCGCCCAGTCGGGCTGGCCGGTGACGGGGCAGTTCGACTTCAGCAGTGCGCTGGACAGCGTTTCCTCGACGACATCGCCTGCGTCGGCGGCCAGCAGCGTGGCGTCCGGCGGGCCGTAGCGGTCGATGGCGACGTCCAGTCCGTCGATGGACTCGGCGCCCGCCTCGTCGCCCTCGTCGATCGCCGGCAGTCCGAGCGCCACCTGCACCGGGGCACCGGCGGCCGCCGACACGTCCGCCGCGATGCGGGACAACAGCTCGGCGTCGTTCTCCACTCGCGTGGCGTTGAACGAGTTGAGGTAGAGCTTGAGCGACTTGGATTCGACCAGGTGCGGCGAGTCGGCCGGCACAGTGAGCGTGGCCGTGGCGACGCGGGGCTTGCCGCGCGCGTCCAGCCAGCTCAGCTCGTAGGCGTGCCAGCGGTCGTGGCCGATGAAGGGCAGCGCGCCGCCCTCCAGACCGACCGCATCGCGACCCAGCGCGCGCGGGATGGGGCACAGCAGGGCGGGGTCGTAGTGGCTCGGGTAGTCGACGTGGCGGCCGAGCGGGAGGGCATTGAGGTCCATGCGGGGATTATCGCGCGCGGGGCGGCGGGCCGCCTTACGCGCGACATCATGCAGCCCCTGTAGGAGCGGCTTCAGCCGCGATCGGATCCACCCGACCTGTGTAGGAGCGACGTAAGTCGCGATTCGCCGTGGCCCGAAGTTGCGCGGTCGCGACTCACGTCGCTCCTACAAAAACGTGGATGCACGCGGCAATCGCGGCTGAAGCCGCTCCTACAACAGCGGGTGGCTACGCCTCCTCGCCGTGCAGGTAGTCCAGCGTCACCTGCAGCATCGCGCGCAGGCCGAGGTCGAGCGCGGACTCGTCCAGCAGGAATTCCGGCGAGTGGTTGCTCGGCGCGGCCAGCGGGTCCTGGCCGGGCGGAGTCGCGCCGACGAAGAAGAACATCGCCGGCACCTGCCGCGCATAGAACGAGAAATCCTCCGCGCCGGTCACCAGCGGCGGCTCGACCACCTTGCCCGGGGCCACGGCCTCCAGGCTGGGCCGCATCCGCGCGGTGAGGTCCGGGTCATTGGCGGTGACCGGGTAGCCGTCCTGGTCGGGCACCTGCGACTCGGCGGTGGCGCCGTGCGCGGCGCTGACGTGCTCGGCGACGTTGATCAGGTCGGCGAAGATCTTCTCGCGCATGCCGTCGTCGAAGGTGCGGATGGTGCCGGTCAGCTCCACCTCGTCGGGGATGATGTTGTAGCGGATGCCGCCGCGCACCACGCCGAAGGTGACGACCGCCGGCTGCTTGGCGATGTCGGCGCGGCGGCTGACCACCGTCTGCGCGGTCGACACCAGGTCGGCGGCGGCGACGATCGGGTCGATGCCGCCCCATGGCCGCGAGCCGTGCGTCTGCCGCCCCTTCACCTTGATGGTGAAGCGGTCGGACGCGGCCATCAGCGGGCCGCTGCGCACGCCGATGGTGTCGGCGTTGAGGGTCGAGAAGACATGCAGGCCGAACATCGCGTCGGGCTTGAAGCCGTCGAACAGGCCTTCCTCCAGCATCAGCTTGGCGCCGCCCTCCTCGCCCGGCGGTGGGCCTTCCTCGGCCGGCTGGAACACCAGCATCACCTGGCCGGGCAGGGTGTCGCGCATGTCGACCAGCGCCTGTGCCACGCCCAGCAGGATGCCGGTGTGGGCGTCGTGGCCGCAGGCATGCATCACGCCGGTTTCCTGGCCGTTGAATTCGGTGGTGACCTTCGAGGCGAACGGCAGGCCGGTGCGCTCGGTGACAGGCAATGCGTCGATGTCCGCACGCAGCGCGACCTTCGGTCCCGGACGCGCGCCTTCGATGACCGCCACCACGCCATGCCCTCCGATGCCGGTACGCGGCGCCAGGCCCATGTCGCCCAGGTGGCCGGCAATGGTGGCGGCGGTCTCGACCTCTCGGTTGGACAGCTCCGGGTGCTGGTGGAAGTGGCGGCGCCATTGCACGACCTCGTCGCGCACCTCGCGCGCGGCGGTTTCCACTTCGGGACGCTGCTGGACGGCGGGCTGGGCGGCG